>DATFVL010000001.1 GCA_035260325.1 Candidatus Methylomirabilota bacterium
CTCGAGGGCACCGGCTTCACCGGACGCGAGGTGCGCGAGGGCTTCGCGCTAGCCGCGCGCCAGTGGCCGATCGAGCTCGTGTTCTACGACAACCGCCGAGACCCCCGGCAGGCGCTCGTCAACGCCACGGACGCGATCGGCCGCAAGGTCGACCTCTACATCCAGTATCACGCGGACGCGCCGACGAACGCCGAGGTCGGGCGGCGGCTCCGCTCGGCCGGCATCCCGGTACTGGCGATCAATCATCCGGTGCTGGACGCTCCCCTCTACACCGTCGACAATCCAGCCGCGGGGCGGATCGCCGGCGAGGCGCTGGCCGACTTCGGCGCGCGCGCCTGGCGTGGTCACGCCCTCGTCGGCGTCGTCATCGGCCACCTCTCCGACGCCGAGGATCGCGTCCCGGAGCGCGCTCAGGGCGTGACGGAGGGGCTCAGGCGGCGCCTGCCGGCGCTCAGGGTCGTGTCGCTCGACACGCGGGGGAACCACGCCACGGTCGGCGCGCTCGTCGGCCGCCTGCTCGCGGCCGAGCCGCGGAGCAAGCTCCTCATCGCCGCGTTGGACGACACGACGGCGCTCACCGCCAAGACCGCGCTCGAGGCGGCGGGTCGCCTCGCGGACGGGGCGATCGTCGGCCACGGCGTGGACCGCTCGATCCACGGCAGTATGAGCGAGCGGAAGGAGCTGGACCCCGCGAACCGCGGGAGCATCGTGCTGGGCTCGGTGGCGTTCTACCTCGACCGCTACGGGTACGACGTCCTCCCGCTGGTGATGCGCATGCTGCGCGGCGAGCCCGTGCCGCCTCGCACGGCGACGCCCCACAAGCTCGTCACCGCCGCGAACGTCTTCGTGGAGTACCCGCCGTACGACATGCAGTGAGGCCGCGCGCCCTACCGGGGCGTGACGGGGATCGCGAAGAGGCCCTCGACGCCCTCCCCCGTCGCCGTGGGCGCACTCGCGAACGTGACGGCGCCGCCGCCGCTCAGCGAGATCACGGGATGGAGCCCGAACGAGGCGAGCCGGCCCCCGCCCGGCAGCGTGTCGCCCAGCGCAGCGACACGCTCGGCCCGGCCGGGGGCGATGATGAAGACGGCGACGCCCGCGGGACCGTGGTCGACCGACGCCGTGAAACCGACGGCACCCGTGCGGCTCAGCGACGGCCAGGGGCCGAAGTGCGCGAACGTGCCGCCCCCGGGCGCCTCCTCGTCGAGCGCGGCGACCTTGCGCGCCAGGCCGCCCTCGACGAGGACGACGGCCTGACTGGCGCGCGCACCCTTGAGGAGCGTGTGGAACGCCACCGCTCCGGCGTCGTTGAGGGCGATCCGCTCCGAGAACTTCACGAAGATCCCGCCGACGGGGCTCTCGTCGCCGGCGGCGACCAGCCTGCGGACGCCGTCGACGTCCGCGACGAAGAGGCCGCCGGGCGCCGCGGGCCCCTCGACCACCGCGGCGAACGCGACGGCGCCGCGACCGTTCAGGGCGGGCGGGCCGAACGCGGCGAAGGCGCCGCCGCCCGGCGCGGGCTCGCCCTGCGCGACGACCTTTACGAGGCCACGGCGGCGCGAGAGGTAGACGGCCTCGAGCGTGTCGCGCCCGCGCCGGACCGTCGCGAGGAACGCCACGTCGTCGCGGTCGTTCAGGGCGGGCGCGTCGAGCGCGGCGAGCGTGCCCGACGGAATCCCCGGCGCCGGGCGCCCGGCGACGGCGACGGCGCGCAGCGGCCGGCCGCTCGCCGCGAGGAAGATGCCCTCGACGGTCCCGCCGCCGGCGACGGCCGCGGCGAACGCCACCGAGCCGCTGGCGTTCAGCGCTGGGATCGGGTGCCTGGCGAAGCCCGAGAGCGTCCCGCCGGCGGGAGCGCGGTCGCCCTCGACGGCCACCTTGGTGAGCCGGCCGCCGGAGGCGAGGAACAGGCCTTCGCCGGCCGCGCCGCGGAGCAGCGACGCGAAGAACGCGACCTGCCCCCGATCGTTCACCGGCGCGACCACCGGCAGCGCCTCGACCCCGAAACGCTCGAAGGTGCCGCCGCCCGGCGCCGTTTGGCCCGCGAGCGCGACGGGCCGGAGCGCCGGGGCCTCGAGGGCGGACGCGGGCGTGAGGGCGAGGAGGAGCGTCGCGAGCGCGGTGCCTGGGCGGCGCATGCCGTGAGAATATAACGGCGCGATGCGTGCCCGCCAAATCACGCGATGGGTCACGCTCCTGGCGCTCCTCGCGCTCGGAGCCGTCGCGGCGTCCGAGCCCACGGATACACGCGCGCGCTTCACCCTGACCGGGGCCTGCTACTGCCGAGCGACGGGCGAGCTGCGGTGTCTCGGGGAGCTGACAGAGCGACAGTGTGGGACGCGCTGCGCGGACGAGCTGTGCGACGACTGGTTCTGGCTCGAGCGACGTTCCTGCTGGAACTGGGGCTACGGCGGGTGAGGCGCGCGGGGTGGGTCCACGCCCGCCGCGCGGCGGGCGTCGGGGCGCTCGCGCTGGCGCTCGCCGGCGCCGCGCCGGCGCCGTCCGCCGCCGAGACGAAGCTGCGCGTCGCCGCCACGCTCCCCGACCTCTTCGTCCTGACGCGCGCGGTCGCCGGCGAGGCGGCCACGGTCGAGCTGATCGCGCGCTTCGGCCAGAACCCGCACGACATGGAGGTGCGCCCGAGCCACATGCTGCTCCTGCGTCGCGCCGACGTCCTGGTGAAGAACGGCCTCGAGGAGGACGCGTGGGTCGAGGTGATGGTACGGGGCGCGGCGAACCCGAAGGTGATCCCGGGCTCGCGCAACGTCATCGACGCGTCCCAGGGCATCCAGGTCCTCAAGATCCCCGCCGGGCGCGTCGACCGGTCGATGGGCGACGTCCATCCGCTCGGAAGCCCGCACTACACGCTCGATCCGGACAACCTCGTGATCGTCACGCAGAGCCTCGCGGCCGGGCTCGCGCGTGCCGCGCCCGAGCACGCGCGCCTGTTCGAGGCGAACCGCCACACGCTCCTCGAGAAGATCGCGGAGGCGGACCGCCGCTGGAAGGCCACGCTGGCGCCCTTCCGCGGCGCCCGCGTGGTGAGCTTCCACGACAGCTGGCCCTACTTCTACCGCGCGTTCGGGCTGGTGGAGGGCGGCATCATCGAGGATCGTCCGGGGATCCCGCCGTCGCCGCAGCACCTGGCGTGGCTCATCCGCCAGATGCGCGACGAGAAGGTCAGGGTCATCCTGCACGAGAGCTGGTACCCGCGCGACATCACGGAGCGCGTCGCCCGCGAGACGGGCGCGCGCATGCTCGTCGTGCCGCAGACGCCGGGCGCCGTCAAGGGCACCGAGGACTACATCGCCCACATGGACTACCTGGTGGGCGCCATCGCCGACGCCCTCAGGTGACGCGCGGCTCAGCCCTTGCGCATGTAGGCGGGGACCTCGCCCGTCAGGAAGTCCTCGCGCCGCGGCGCGAAGACGTCGACGACCTCCGTGTCCTCCGGAAACCACGCCTCGTGCTCGACGTCGCCCGGAATGACTCCGAGGTCGCCCGGGCCGCACGTCCGCTTCTCACCGCCGAGGCGGAACTCCATCGTCCCCGAGACCACCCAGAAGATCTGCTCGTGGGGATGCTTGTGGGCCGCGGCGTGCGCGCCCGCCTTCATCGACCACCACACGACCATCTCCTTCTCGCCCGCGAGGACCCGGCGTGAGATCTTGTCCGTCACCTTCTCCTCGGGCAGGCGCTTGAGCGCGGCGAATCCCTTGAGCGTTGGCATCGATGGTCCCTCCCTCGTCACACGGAGCAGCAGGTCTTTCCTCGAATCGCGTCCCACCCCTCGCGCGCGATGATCGGCGTCATCGCGATCCCCGCCACCGGGTCCGCCCACCACCAGTCGAGCGCCGCGTTCAGGCCGAGGCCGACGAGCAGGATGGCCGACAGGCAGGCGCAAAGGCCTGTCTGCCGAGCCTCGGCCTCGAGCGCGCCGCTCCCGAGCCGGGTCGCGACGCGGCGCTTCCACCGCACGAGCAGCGGCATGACGACGAGCGAGAGGCCCGCGAGCGCCATCCCCACGACGGACCGCTCGGGCGCGCGGCCCTCCACGAGGAAGGCGGCGGCCTCGTAGAGCACCCAGGCCGCGAGCAGCAGGAAGCACGCGCCGATGATCCGGAGGGCCTTCAGGTCGCGCGCGGCCAGCGTGGGCTCCGCGCGAGCGCCCGACAGCGCCCAGAGCGCGGCCAGGCTCGCCGCGATCTCGATCCCCGAGTCGAAGCCGAAGCCGACGAGCGCGACGCTGCCCGCGAGCAACCCCGCGCCCACGGCCACGACGGCCTCAGCGGAGTTCCAGGCGACCGTCAGCCACAGGAGGCCCTTGGCCCGGCGAGCGACGCGTGCCCCGTCCGCCTGAGCGGGGGGCGGCGCGAGCGTCATGGTACGGCTCACGCTGCCACGCTAACGATCCGGGCCGCGCAGGTCAAGTGCCCGGGCGGGCGCCCCGTCAGTGACGCCCCGCCCGCCGCCATGCTAGGCTCGGACCCCGTCACGAGGAGGCGCCATGCCACGGCTCAAGATCGGCTTCATCCCCATCGAGGGTGGCCACTACTACAAGGAATCGCTCGAGGAGGTCACGCGCGCCGAAGCGCTCGGCTTCGACTCCGTGTGGATGGAAGAGCACCACTCGGTCACGAACCACTACTGGCCCTCGCCGCTCGCCGTCCTCGCCGGCTTCGCGACGCGCACGTCGCGCGTGACGCTCGGCACCGACATCGCCGTCGCGGCGTTCCACCATCCGGTGCGTCTGGCCGAGGACGTCGCGATGCTCGACGTGATGTCGGGCGGGCGCGTCACGCTCGGGATCGCGATCGGCTACAAGCCGGACGAGTTCGCCCTCTACGGCGTCCCGCTCGAGAAGCGTGGCGCCCGCTTCGAGGAGCAGCTCGCGATCATGAAGGGGCTCTGGAGCGGCGAGCGCGTGAGCGTGAAGGGCACCTATTACACGGTCGAGGGGCGCCTCGAGCCCGCGCCCGTCCAGAAGCCCCACCCGCCCCTCTGGATCGGCGGCTGGGGCGACATCACGCTCCGGCGCGCCGCGACGCTCGGCGACAATTGGATCCCGGGGCCGACCGCCGACCTCAAGCGCCTCCTCGACGGCAAGAAGCAGTTCCTCGAGCACCGCAAGGCGGCCGGGCGCACGGCGGCGATCACCGAGTGGCCGCTGACCCGCGACCTGATCATCGCCGACACCGACCGGAAGGCGCACGAGCTCGCCGAGGAGCACATCATGGTGGCCTACCGGAAGGAGTACGCCGGCGGCTGGCGTCACCCCTTCATCGACGCCTCGATCGCCACCGACCTCGACAAGCTGATGGCTGACCGTTTCATCATCGGCGGCCCCGAGCAGTGCATCCCCAAGATCCGGCGGTTCGTCACCGAGTACGGCATGACCCACCTGATCTGCCGGACGTTCTTCCCCGGCATGCCGCACGCCCACATCATGCGGGAGCTCGAGCTCGTGGCCAAGGAGGTGATGCCGGCATTCCGCTGAGCGACGTTTTGGTTGTAACGCCACGTAAAGATTGATAAACTATGCACTTGCGGGCACTTCGCCCGTGGATTGGAGTGTTTGGAGTGTGAGGGCGATTTCGCAGAGCGTCTGGCGGCTCGATCGATCCTACCAGTGGAACTATAGCCACACGCCGGCGCTGCCCCGGGCCCGGCGGGTGCCCCAGGGTCCGGGTGGCAAGCTCTTCGACTATCGCCTGAACAGTAGCCTCGGCATCTCGGCGGGTCCGCTCGTCAACGCCAAGTGGGTGGAGGCCTACGCGCGGCTCGGCTACGATATCCTGACTTACGCCACGGTGCGCTCGGCCTTCCACCCGGCGTGGGGCCTGCCGAACATCCGCAACGTCGAGAACCAGGAGCTGGCGGCGGTCGTGACCCGCCGCCCGCAGGCGACGCGCGCCCCCACGCTCGCGGTGTCCCTCGGCGGGCCCTCGATGGAGCCGGACGTGTGGCGGAAGGACGTGCGCCGCGCGAAGGAGCGGCTCGGCCCCGGTCAGATCCTGATCGTCAGCGTCGCGGGCACGCCGGGACCCGGCCGGGACGCGGACGCGCTGGTCCTGGACTACGCGCGCTGCGCGGCGTGGGCGGCGGAGAGCGGCGCCGACGCCGTCGAGGTGCACCTGGCGGTCCCCGATCCCTTCGCCGCGCAGCCGCAGATGATCTACGAGAACGCCCTGCTCGCCGCGCACATCGTCTACCGCGTGCGCGCCAGCGTCGCGGTGCCGGTCCTCGCCAAGCTCGGCGTCTTCCGGAGCCCGCGGGCCCTCCACGAGACCGCGACGAAGCTCGCCTCCTGGACGAGCGGCTTCGTGATGGTCCACGGCATCCATCGCCGCACCGTGGACGACAAGGGCAATCCGGCCTTCGAGGGCGAGGGGCGCGAGCGCGCCGACGTCGTCGGCCACGGCATCTTCCCCGTCGCGTCGCGCCAGGTCCTCGAGATGCTGGCGTGGCGCCGGGCGGGGGCGTGGGACCGCGCCGTACTGGCCGTGGGCGGCGTCTCGACCGTCGAGCGCGCCCACTACCTCCTGCGCGAGGGCGCCGACGCGACCCTGGTCGCCACCGCCGCGCTCTTCAATCCGCTGTTCGCCGCGCGCTTCCGCCAGGCGCGCGCCACCGCCGTCGCCTAGTTCCCTCGGAGGGGGGCTTCGCCCCCCTTCCGATACCTCCCCCCAGGATCGGTTGCGCGGGCGAAGCCCGCGCTCGACCTAGCGGCGCCCGAGCGCCTCGTGGATCCGGAGGGCCAGCGCGCCGAAGTCCGCGGACGCGCGCGAGGTCACGGTGCGCGGGCGCGCCAGGCCGACGGCGACGCCCGCGGCGACGCGGCCCGGGCGCGGCGTCAGCACCACGACGCGATCGGCGAGGAAGACCGCCTCCGCGATCGAGTGCGTCACGAAGACGATCGTCTTCCGCGCGCGGCTCCCCTCACCCCACACCCGGAGCAATTCGAGGTTCAGCTCGTCGCGCGTCATCGCGTCGAGCGCGCCGAAGGGCTCGTCCATGAGGAGGAGCGGGGGGTCGAGGAGCAGCGCGCGGCAGAGCGCGACCCGCTGCTGCATGCCGCCCGAGAGCTCGCGCGGCAGCTTCGCGCCGAACTCGCCGAGCCCGACGAGCGCCAGGAGCTCCTCGGCCCGGGCCCGGTGGCGCGCGGGATCGAGCCCGGCCAGCTCGGCGGCCAGCAGCACGTTGTCCACGATCCGCCGCCACTTGAGGAGGACGGGCGACTGGAAGACCATCCCGACCGCGGGAATGGGCCGCGTCACGGGCCGGCCGTCCACCGTGACCGCGCCCTGTGTCGCCGGGCGCAGCCCCGCGATGATGCGCAGGAGCGTGGACTTGCCGCAGCCCGACGGCCCGACGAGGGCGACGAGCTCGCCGCGGTCCACCGCGAACGAGATGTCCCGGAGCGCCTCGACCCGGCCGGACGCAGCCGGGTACGTCATGCCGACCCGGTCGAGGACGATCAACGCCTGGGCGGCTCGATCTTCGTCAGGAACTCGTTGGTGAAGACCTCGTCGCAGCCCACCCTCCGCGGCAGGTCGGGCATGTAGGAGTTCAGCAGCTCGACCGTCGCGCACATCTTCCCGCGGTCCACCCAGCCGATGCCGTTCTTCGCGTAGCGCTCGGTCTTCATCAGCTCGAGCCCGAGGAGCAGGTTGGGCTCGATGAGCGAGAGGTCGATCTCGGGCACGCGCTTCTTGAAGATCTCGAGCGCGGCCTTCGGGTTCTCCATGACGTCGCGCCAGCCCAGGTACGAGGCCGCCACGAAGTCGCGGAGGACCCTGGGGCGCTCGGCGAGCATCTTCTCGCCGGCGATGATCGACATCGAGTAGATGTCGAACCCGTGCTTGTACCACGGCATGCTGGCGACGTTCTCCCGGCCGAGCGCCTTCTCGTAGAAGGGCAGGCCCGTCAGATAGTCGGCGACGACGTCGGCCCGCTTCTCGGAGAGCGTGACGAACTTGGCCGCGGGCTCGATGCTGAGCCACTTCACCGTCGCGACGTCGATCCCGTGGAGCTTCGCGAACGCCGGGAAGAGCTGGCGCTGGGCGTCGCCCGGCGGCGCGGCGAGCGTCTTGCCCTCGAGGTCCTTCGGCCTCGTGATGCCGCTCGATTTCCACATCCAGAAGTTGAGCGGCGTGTTGTCGAAGACCGCGCCGACGATCTTCACCTTCGCCCCCTGCGCGATCCGGGGGACGACGACGGCCGCGTCGGCGAGGCCGATGTCGGCCCGGCCCGTGTCCACTTTGGCGATCGAGTCGCCGGAGCCCTTCGAGTTCTGCAGCTCGACGTCGAGCCCGCGCGCCTTGTAGTAACCCTTCTCGAGCGCCACCCAGTAAGCCGCGTGGTCACCGACGGCGAACCAGTTGAGCGCGAAGACGATCTTCTGGGCCGGTTGCGCCCCGGGGGCGGCGGCCGCCGCGAGGACGAGAGCGAGGGCGACGAGCACGAGACGCGCGCGTGTCATGGGGCCTCCCTTCACACCGTGTCGGCCCAGGGCGCCCACCGGCGCGCGGCCAGGCCCACCGCGCCGTAGAGCAGGAGGCCGATGACCGAGATCCAGAGGAGCGCGGCGAACGCCACGGGCGTGTTGAGATTCGTCTGCGCGTTCACGATGACCATGCCGAGCCCCGCCTGCGAGGCGACGAACTCGCCGACGATCGCGCCGACCACCGCCGCGGTCGCCGTGATCCGGAGCGCCGAGAGCACGTAGGGGAGCGCGTTCGGCAGCCGGATCTTCAGGAACACCTTCCACTTCGGCGCGCCGAAGACGCGCCCGAGGTCGAGGAGCTCCTCGTCCACCTGCGTGAGGCCGACCGCCGTGTTGATGACGACCGGGAAGAAGCCGATGAGCGCCGCGATCAGGACGTTGGGCACGAGGCCGTAGCCGAGCCACAGGAGGAAGAGCGGCGCGACGGCGACCTTCGGCAGCGTGTTCACGACGACGAGGAACGGCACCAGCGCCCGCGCGGCGGTCTCCGACCACGCGACGGCGACGCCCAGCACGACGCCGGCGACGCCCGCGAGGGCGAAGCCGCCGACGATCTCGAGCGTCGTGATCCAGATGTGCGTGTGCCACGGGATCTGGAAGCTCAGCGCGGCGCGGGCCACCGCCACGGGTCCGGGCAGCAGGTACTCGCGGATGCGCAGCAGCGGCGGGACGACCTGCCAGAGCAGGAGCAGCGCGCCGAATAGCACGAGCGAGGGAAGCCAGCGGCGGAGCGTCCGGGACTCCACGGCGCGCCCATAATACAGCGCCGTCGCTGTGCTACGCTACGGCGCGTGCGCTGGCTGATCGTGCTCCCGTTCGAGCGCCCCGGGCTCATGGGCATGGACTTCGCCGACGAGCTTCGGGCGCTCGGCCACGAGGTCCGCACGTTCGAGTACCGGAAGGACAACCCCCTCTACAAGAACCGGGGCACGAAGGCCGCCTACCAGATCTGGATCCTCCGGCGCCTCGAGCGCCTCTGCCTCGCGTGGCGCCCGTCGCTCGTGCTCGTCGTCAAGGGCGGGCCGATCACGCCGGGACTGATCCGGCGCGTGAAGACGCGGGTCGACACGCTCTTCCTGAACTTTTTCCCCGACAACCCGCTGTGGATGCTGCCGTTCGAGGCGATCGAGGCGTACGACCTCTTCTTCACCAAGGAGCGCTACGCGCTGCGGAGCCTCCAGCAGGCCGGTCTCCGGAACCTCCACTACCTGCCGATGTACTGCGTGCCCTCGGCGCATCACCCGGTCGCGCCGACCGACGACGAGGTGCTCCGCTGGGGTTCGCCGGTGTCGTTCGTCGGCAACCGCTACCCGTACCGCGAGCGGTTCGTGCGCGAGCTCACCGGGTATCCCCTGCGGCTCTGGGGGAACGGCTGGTCCGAGACCGGCGATCCCGCGATCCGCGCGCTCGCGGGGCCGCCGGTGTGGGGTCACGAGAAGCTCTGCGTCTACTCCGCGTCCACGCTGTCGCTGAACCAGCACCACCCGATGAACGACATCGTCGGCGTCAACACGCGCACCTTCGAGCTCGCGGCGGCGGCCGCCTGCCAGGTCGTGGACCTGAAAGACGACCTGCGCGACCTCTTCAAGCCGGGCGAGGAGGTCGTCGCGTATCGGGACCTCGGCGAGCTCCGCCGCGCGCTCGACTTCCACCTGGCCCACCCCGACGAGGCGCGCGCGATCGGCGCCAACGCGCGGCGGCGCGCGCTCGCGGAGCACACGCTGCGCCACCGGATCGAGGAGATCCTCGCCGCGGTGCACGAACGCTTCGGGGGGCGGGCGTGAGCGAGTCGCTCGCGCGGAGCCTCGTCTGCATCGACTGCGGCGCCGACCACGCGCTCGGCTACCGGCTCGAGTGCGAGCGCTGCCGCGGCCTCCTCGAGCTCCACTACGACGTCGCGCGGCTCGCGAAGGCCGGCCCGGCGATCTTCTCCGGGACCGGGCTCTGGCGCTACGCGCCGGTCCTGCCGATCGCGGACCCCGTCCACCGCGTGACGCTCGGCGAGGGCCAGACGCCGCTCCTCGACTGCCGGCGCCTCGCGCGGGACCTCGGCGTGCGCCGGCTCCTCGTGAAGTACGACGGGCCCAACCCCACCGGCACGGTGAAGGACCGCTCGTCGGCCACCGCGGTCGGCGCGGCCCTCCAGTTCGGCTACACGGCGACGTCGGTCGTGAGCTCGGGCAACGCGGGCTCGTCCATCGCCGCCTACTCGGCGCGTGCGGGGCTGCGCTCGCTCATCTTCGCGTACGAGCGCGCCTCGGCGCCGAAGCTCCTGCACATGGCGGCGACGACGTCGGATCTCGTCATCTACAAGGGCGTCTACGACGATCTGATCTCGCTCTGGGACCGGCTCGTCGAGGAAAAGCTCTTCTTCGACTGCGGCGCCTCGCGCAACGCCTACAAGCAGGAGGGCAAGAAGACGCTCGCCTACGAGATCGCCGAGCAGACGGGCTTCGTCCCGCCCGACGTCGTCGTGGCGCCCGTCGCCGTCGGCGAGACGTTCATCGCGACGGCGCGCGCGTTCCGGGAGATGCGTGAGGCCGGCTGGATCGCGAAGGCTCCGCTGATGGTCGCGGCCCAGGCGACGCGCGCCAATGCCATCGTCCGCGCGTTCCGCGAAGGCGGTGCGATCACGCCGCTCAAGATCGGCTACACGGTGGCCGAGGGCCTCGCCGCGGGGGACCCGGGGAAGAAGGGCGCCTGGGTGCTGCGGCTCCTTCGCGAGCAGAAGGGGCTCGCGGGCGACGCGGAGGACGCGGAGATCCTCGAGGCGCAGCGCCGGCTCGCGCGGACCGAGGGCGTCTGGGCCGGGCCCACGGGCGTCGCGACCCTCGCCGTCCTCGCGCGTCTCCTCGCCGCGAAGCGGCTCGACCCCGCGCAGACGATCTGCGTCATCGTGAGCGAGACGGGGCTCAAGACCGAGGCCGAGCCGCCGAGCCGCGCGGGCGCCGCGTTCGACTACGACTCGCTCCGGCGCCTCGTGACCGAGCGCCTCCGGTAGGTGCCGCTCCCGCGGCGCTTCTACCTGCGCCCCGCGCGCGCCGTCGCGCGCGACCTCCTCGGCTGCGTGGTCGTCTCGCGCCGCGGCGCCGCGCTGACCGCGGGGCGCATCGTCGAGACGGAAGCGTACCTCGGTCCGGAGGACGAGGCGTCGCACGCCGCGACGAGGCCCGGGAGCCGCGCGCTCTTCTACGGCGCGGGCGGCCACGCGTACGTCTACCTGAACTACGGCATGCACCACTGCCTCAACGCGATCGCGGGGCGCGCCGGGCGGCCGGGCTGCGTGCTGATCCGGGCGCTCGAGCCCGTCGCGGGCCTCGCGACGATGGCGCGCCGGCGCGGGGTCCGCGAGGACGCTCCGCGGCTCGCGAGCGGGCCCGGGAACCTGACGCGCGCGCTCGGCGTCAGCGTGCGGGACAACGGCGCCGATCTCACGGCCGGGCGTCTCACCGTCGAGCCGCCGGACCGGCCGCGCGACTTCCGCATCGCTTCGGGGCCGCGCGTGGGGATCACGCGCTCGGTCGGCCTGCGCCTCCGCTTCTGGCTCGCGGGCCACCCGTGCGTGTCGGGACGAGCCCGGCGCGGGAGCCGCGGGCGCGGCGCTGCCCGAGACCCGTAGCTTCTGGGCGTCGCTTCGGCTCGACCGCCCGCGGCGCCTACAGCGGATACGGCACGAATTCCCGCGCGACCTCGACCACGCCCGCGAAGCGCCGGCAAGCCTCCTCGGCGAGCGCGTCGAGCTCGCCGTGGTACTCGGCGGCGATGTGGGCCAGGATGAGCCGTCGCACGCCGGCGCGCGCGGCGATCTCCCCCGCGTCGGCCGCCGTCGAGTGGGCGCCGAAGCGGCCTCGATCCCGCTCGGGGAAGGTCGCCTCGTGGATCAGCGTGTCGGCGCCGCGCGCGAGCGCGACGACGGCGTCGCAGGGGCGCGTGTCGGACGAGTACACGACGCTCGACGCCCGTCCGGCGACGTCCACCCGCACGGCGACGTTCGGCATGTCGCCGTGATCGTTCGGCGACGTGCTCACCCGGAGCGACCCGAGCGCGAAGGCCGGCGCTCCCGCGTCGAGTGCTAGGCCGCGCAGCTCGAGCGGGAACGCCCCGGGACGGTCGCGGAGGCCGAAGAGCTCGAGGAGCGTCCGGAGCCGCTCGACGTGCTCCGGCCGGCAGGAGACGCTCAGCGCGTCCTTCCGCCCGAGCAATCGGAGGTTCTGCACGAGCGAGGGCAGCCCGTAGGCGTGGTCGGGATGGATGTGGGTGACGAGGACGTGGCGGAGGGCGAGCGGGTCCACGCCGGCCAGCCCGAGCTTCTGCACCGGGCTCCCGCCGCAGTGCACAAGCGCAGCACCCTCCTCGGCGACGAAGACGAGCGACGTCGTGTCGCGCGCGGACGACGGGACCGCGCCGGACGTGCCGAGGAAGGCGAAGCGCATCAGGGCTCCCGGCGCAGCGCCTCGGGATCGAAGAGCGCGTCGGGGAGGTCCGTGTTCGCGCGGACCGAGCGCACCGTGATCAGCATCAGGAGCTTGCCGTTCACGAAGAACTCCTGGCGGTACGGGAAGGCGAAGCCGCCGATGAGCGGGCGGTGCTCCGAGTACGTCCGGTCGATCAGCGCGACGCCGGTCGGCAGCGTCTCGCGCGCCACCAGACGGACGACGCCGTACTCGGGGTCGAGCCAGACCGCCGCCACGTCGCGCTCACCGGGCTTCGCGCCGATGACGGTCACCATCCGCCCGCCGGCGCGCTCGGCGTGGCTCACGTCGTCACGCACGCCGAGCGCGCGCCATTCGGCGAGGAGATCGGCGGCGGTGCGCTTCGCGGGCACGAGCAGGTGGACGCGGCTCCCGGCCCGATCGAGCGCGGGCATCTCGTAGAGCCGGCCGTCGGACCGCCGCACCCAGACGCGGTCGCCGATCGTGAGCTGGACCTCGCGCTGACCCTCGACGGTCTGCTCGAGGCGCTGGCGCAGGGGCAGCTTGAATAATACACGCTGCTCGCCCGTCGACTGGGGATGCCGGCCGCCCGGATCGTACAGGGTCAGGTTCTGGACGATGTCGAGGTCGGTGACGTTCACCGGGGCGAGCCGCGCCACGAACGCCTCGACCGCGGCGCGCGCGTCCTGCGCCGCGAGGCGACACGCGCCGGCGACCAGCAGCGCCAGAACCGAAACGAGGACGGCGGCGCGGACCACGTCCATGGTTATAATGGCTCGGTATCATGAACGCAAACCAAAGGAGTGGCTGTGCCTAGCGTAGACACCGGCATTCTCGCGCTCGTCTGGAACTCCGGGCCGATCGCCAAGGTCGTCCTCATCGTCCTGCTGGTCTTCTCGATCGGGAGCTGGGCTCTCATCGTGGAGAAGGCCTGGCAGCTCCGCCGCGTGCGGCTCCAGACGTTCGAGTTCCTCCGGGCCTACCGCGAGGGCCGCCGCCCGTCGGTCATCCAGGGCGCGGCGCGCAAGCTGCGGGAGAGCCCGCTCGCCCAGCTCTACAACGCCGCGTATCAGGAGGTCGCCGGCTTCTCGGAGGCCTCGGAGCGCGGCCTCGACGACGCCGACGACGGGCTCCCCGCCGAGCGGCTGGAGGCGGTGAACCGCGCGCTCCGCCGCGCCACGGCCCACGAGATCGCGCAGCTCGAGCGGTACCTGCCCTTCCTCGCGACGACGGCGAGCGCCACGCCCTTCATCGGCCTGTTCGGCACCGTCTGGGGCGTCATCGCCGCCTTCCACGGCATCGGCCAGCAGGGCTCCGCGAGCCTCGCGGTCGTGGCGCCGGGCATCTCCGAGGCGCTCATCGCGACGGCGGCCGGCCTCGGCGCCGCGATCCCGGCCGTCATCGGCTACAACTACTTCGTGAACCGCGTGAAGCACTGGGCGACCGAGATGGACGGCTTCACGCTCGACCTGCTGAACCTCCTGTCCCGGCCCGCGCCGAAGGTGGCGCGCTGAGCGCGATGGCGTTCAACGTCGAGCCCACCGGCGGCTCCCGGCGCATCGGCACGAACCTCGCCGAGATCAACATCATCCCGCTCGTGGACGTCGTGCTCGTCCTCCTGCTCATCTTCATGCTGACCGCGCCCATGATGTACCGCGGCATCGACGTGAACCTGCCGAAGGCCTCGGCGAAGCCGACCGCGGTCGAGGAGCGGATGGTCCTCACCGTCACGAAGGACCAGTCGCTCTTCCTGAACGACCGGCGCGTGGCGACGGGCGGCCTCGAGGAGGCGCTCCGCGGCGCGTTCGCCAACCGGACGGACAAGACGCTCTACCTCAAGGCCGACGCGGGCCTCGCGTACGGCACCGTGATCGAGACGATGGACCGCGTGCGCCGGGCCGGGATCGAGCGGCTCGGGATGGTCACCGAGCCGGCGCGGGAGCGCTGACCCCGCGCGACGGTCCCGCCAGTGAGACTGCGAGGGCGCCTCCATTTCGGCCCGGCTCTGCGGCGGCTCCGGCTGCCCCTCCGGCCCACGCTGATCTCGCTCGCGTTCCACGCGGTGTTCATCGTCGCGGTGCTCTGGGGCAACGCCGTGTGGGGCGACAGCCGGACGAAGACCGTCTACGTGAATCTCGTGCCCGCCGTCGCCGCCGCCGGTCTCCCGCCGCGGCCCGAGGACGCGGCGGCGCCCCCCGCGCGCCCGAGCCCGACCGAGCTCCCGCAGCGCGAGCCCGCGCGGGAGCTCCCCGCGCGCGACCGGCCGCGCGAGTCGCTGGCGCTGCCCGACCCGAGCCTGCCGCCCGCGCGCACGCCGGGCCTGCCGCGCCCGGACGACCGCGACCTGCCCCGCGCGGCGAGCACGCCGCGACCGGCGACCGCCCCGCCCGCGCCGGCGCCGCGGCCCGGCACGGCGCCGCCGCCCGGTCAGCCCGGCGGCTCCCCGCAGGGCGTCGGCGCGCTGACGCTGAACGTGTCCGACTTCCCCTACGCCTGGTACATCGCCGCGATCCACCGGAAGATCAAGGAGCGGTGGGACGGCTACGCGCTCGCGGGCCAGCAGCCCGCGGTCGTCTTCGAGATCGCGCGCGACGGAGAGCTCCGGGGGATCCGCGTGGACAAGAGCTCCGGCAACCCCTACTACGACCAGGCGGCCGTCCGCGCCGTGACGGAGGCGAACCCGTTCCCGCCGCTCCCGGTGGACTTCAAGAAGCCCGTGCTGACCGTCGGCCTGCAGTTCGCGTACGACCCCACGGCGGCGAGGTAGCCAAGTGAGACGAACGTGTGTCGCGCTCTCGATCGCCGTCGTCGCGCTCGCGGCGGTGGCCGCGCCGTGGTCCCGCACGCCCGCGCCCCGCGCGCAGGGCGTGGACGTCTACATCAACATCACGGGCGGCGGCAGCAAGAAGCTCAACATCGCGATCCCCGATTTCACGCCGACCACGGGCGCCGACCCCGCGGGCCTCGCGAAGCAGCTGACCGCGATCGCCGGCAACGACCTCACGTTCTCCGGTTTCTTCAGCGTGGTCTCGGGCACGGGCGCGATCCCCGCGAACAACCCCGACGCGCTCCGGCGGTCGTGGTCGGAGTTCGCCGCGGCCGGCGCCCACGCGGGCGTCCACGGCCTCCTGGCGCTCCGCGGCGAGCGCCTCGAGGCCGAGATGCGCCTGTACGACCTCACGACGTCCGAGCAGCGGCTCATCGCGACGAAGAAGTTCGAGGTGCCCGCGGCCCAGGCGCGCCGCCTCGCGCACAAGATCGCCGACGAGATCGTCCTCCAGTTCACCGGCGAGCCCGGCATCGCGGACACAAAGCTCGCGTACGTGCAGGGGCCGGCCGGCGCGAAGGAGATCTGGATGTCGGACTACGACGGCGCGGGCGCCGCCGCCGCCACGCGCAACGGGTCGATCAACCTCATGCCGGTCTGGAGCCCCGACGGCCGCTCGCTCGCGATCACGTCCTTCACGCAGGGCTACCCGGACCTCTATCGCGTGTTCCCCTTCGAGCGCCGCCCGACGCAGACGCTCGCGGCGTTCGTCGGGATCAACTCGTCGCCCGCGTGGAGCCCCGACGGCCGCCACCTCGCGCTCACACTCTCGAAGGACGGCAACCCCGAGATCTACGTGCTGACCATGGCCACCGGCACGCTGCGCCGGCTCACGCGCCACGCCGGCATCGACACCGAGCCCACGTGGTCGCCGACCGGCCAGCAGATCGCGTTCGTCTCGGACCGGAACGGGCAGCCCCACATCTTCGTGATGGACCTCGACGGCTCCAACGTGCGCGAGCTCACCGCGGGTGGCTTCCACACGCAGCCGCGCTGGTCGCCCAAGGGCGACGCGATCGTCTACACGCAGCGCCAGGGCACGCACGATCTCTGGGCGATCAACGCGGACGGCTCGGACCCGCGCCGCCTCACCACGGGACCCGGCGACAACCAGGGTGCGACGTGGGCGCCCGACGGACGCCACCTCGCGTTCCAGTCGAACCGGCTCGGCAGCTGGCAGGTCTTCGCGGGGACGCTCGACGGCGCGCCGCCGCTCCAGATCACCCAGGGGCCCGGCGAGCACACAAGTCCTGCATGGTCCCCGCGTCTGCCGTGATACGATGCCTCAGACTTTGTGAGCACGCCCTCGAGGCAATTAAAGGAGGCGTCATGGTCACGCGCCGTTTGAACCTGACGATGATGTCGCTCGTGCTGGTGGCAGTCATCTTCGTCGGCTGCGCGAAGCGTCCCGCGACCACGTCGGCGTCTGCGCCGCCGCCGGCCTCGCCTCCCGCCGCCGCCGGTCCGGGGCCGTCCGGGCCCGCCGGTCCCACCGGTCCCGGTGGTCCGCCGCCCTCGACGCCCGGTCCCGCGCCGCGCGCGGCCACGGTGCGGCCGGCGCCGGGCGAGTTCATGTCGATCGCCGAGCTGAAGGACGTCCACTTCGACTTCGACAAGTACGACATCGGTGCCGACGACGCGAAGGTCCTCGACGCGAACGCCTCGTGGCTGAAGTCCAACGCGAACCATCTGGTCCTGATCGAGGGCCACTGCGACGAGCGCGGCACCAACGAGTACAACCTGGCGCTCGGCGAGCGGCGCGCGAAGTCCGCGATGAACTACCTCGTCTCGCAGGGTGTGCAGGCGAGCCGCATCACGATCATCAGCTACGGCGAGGAGCGTCCGCTGTGCACCGAGCACAACGAAGCGTGCTGGGCCAAGAACCGGCGCGCCCACTTCCTCGTCAAGCCGCGCTGAGCCCCGCCGCGCATTCCGCGAGGAGGAGGACCGCGGTCCTCCTCCTCGTTTTCGTTCTGGCGGCGGGTGGCTGTGCGAGCGCGGCCGAGGTCACCGGCGTCGCGCCGCAACAGGACCTCCAGGAGCTCCGCACCGACCTCTTCGAGACCCGCGAGACCGCGCGGCGCGCGAAGACCGACGTGGACGCCCTCGCGGCGCGGCTCGAGCGCCGCGCGCGCGAGCAGGACGCCGAGGCGGAGCAGCAGTCGAAGGCGCTGGCGGACCGGTTCGACGCGCTCACGAAGAGCCTCACCGCCCTCAAGTCCCGCGTCGACGAGCTCGCCGCGGGCGTCGAGAAGCTCCGCGCCGCGATGCCGCCGCGCCCCGTCGTCCCACCGCCGCCCGCGGCGCCGGCCCCGCCGCCGCCCGCGCCCGCGGGTCCGCCGCGCCCGACCACGGGCGCGCTCCAGCCCCAGGACGTCTACCAGGCGGCGTACATCGACATCAGCAAGGGCAGCTATTCGCTCGCGATCGCCGGCTTCCGTGAGTTCCTGCGGCGCTATGCCGAGCACGACCTCGCGGGCAACGCGCAGTACTGGCTCGGCGAGGCGTACCTGAGCCTCGCGCGCGGCTACGCGTCCGGCGACCCGGACAAGGTGACCGACGCGCTGAACCAGGCCGTGCTCGAGTTCAGGAAGGTGCTGGCGAACTACCCGCGCAGCGAGAAGGCGCCGACCGCGCTCTACAAGGAAGCGCTCGCGCTGATCGAGCTGAAGCAGCCCCAGGTGGCGCAGCAGCGCCTGCAGTACCTCCTGGACAATTTCCCGCAGGCCGAGGAAGCGCCGCTCGCCCGCGAGCGGCTGACCGCGCTGAAGAAGTAGTCCGCCGCCCCGCTACTCGTCGACGCCGAAGACCCACACGACCGTCATGTCGCGCTCGGGCGCGTGGTAGACCATGACGCTCGCGTCCGGCTGCTCGGTGTCGGCGGAGCTGACGAGCACGGGGCTCTCGAGGACGACGGGTGGGGATGCGTCCTGCCACCGCCAGAGCGTCGCGGCGACGAGGAGCGCGGCGAGGAGCGCGCCGCCGAGCGCCCAGCGCGCGCTCCAGGCCCGGCGGGGCGCCGCCGCGGGCACGCGCCGCGCGGTCTCGATTCCGCGGAGGACGCCGGGCCAGAAGTCGGTCCAGTCGGGCTCTCCGGAAACCGCGGCCGGCCTCAGGGCGCGCTGGAGCAGCGCCTTCATGCGCTGCAAGGTCTCGGCCTCGCGCCCGCAGGCGGCGCACTCGGCGAGGTGGCGCTCCGCGGACGCCGCCGCGGCGACGTTGAGGGCTCCGTCCAGGTAAGCAGAGAGCCGGCGGCGGATCCTGAAGCACGTCAGCACGGCTGTTGGACGGCGCCGCCCCCTCCCCGTATTCTCATGCCGGCATGATACCCGAAGCGCCCGTGAGCCTGGCGGCGGCGGCCGGCGTGGCCCTCGAGGCCCGGCTCGCCGTGCCGCCCGGGGCGCAGGGCGGCGTGGTGATCTGTCACCCCCATCCGTTGTACGGCGGCGACATGGAGAACCCGGTGGTTGTGCGCGCCCAGGAAGTGTGCGCCGGGCTCGGCCTCGCCACCCTCCGCTTCAACTTCCGGGGCGTGGGAGGCTCGAGCGGAGCCCACGGCGGGGGCGTCGGCGAGCAGGAGGACGCCCGGGCCGCGCTGGACGCCCTGGCCCGCCAGCCGGGCGTCCGGACGCTCGCGATCGCGGGCTACTCGTTCGGCGCGTGGATCGCCGCGCTCGCCGCCGGCCGCGACGCGCGCGTCGCGGCCCTCGCCCTCATCGCGCCGCCGCTCACCGCGTACGACTTCGGCGTCGTGGAGGGCAAGCGTGCGCCGACGCTCGCCGTGTGCGGGAGCGCCGACCCCTACTGTCCGGTGGCCGACTTCCGGCGCTTCACCGCGCGCTTCCCGTGGGTCGCGTCGGCCGTGATCGACGGGGCCGACCACTTCTTCCTCGGCAAGCTCTACCCGCTGGGCGAGGCGGTGCGCGACTGGGCGCGGCGGCACGTGGCGCCCGACGGCGTCGCCTGAACCAGGCGGAGCACGTCGACCGCCGGCTTTGCCGGCGCAATCGGTTCGGAGCCTCGGCCACCGACGGTGACCGGTGGGGGGTGTCGGGGGGAAGCGGCGTCGCTCCCCCCGACGTTGGTCAGACGCGCGGCAGGCGGGCG
>DATFVL010000002.1 GCA_035260325.1 Candidatus Methylomirabilota bacterium
TCGCGTTCGCGCCGGGGGCAGGAGGGTGGCGAGACCCGTTCCCGCCGCGGCCGACGCGAACGCGACGCGCCTCGATGGAGCCCAGCCGCGACGGGTCGTCCGTACGCCAGCCGCGTGGTCGAGCAGCCTCCTGCCCCCGGCCCCACCCGCCGGTGAGCCGGGCGCGCGTTGCGCCGGCGGTCGAGCGTGTGGTACCGTCCGCGCGTCATGGGCGAGAACGTCACGCTCGAGCGCGACGGCGCGATCGCGACCGTCACCCTCAACCGTCCCGACCGGCGCAACTCCCTGAGCGACGCGATGCTCGCCGAGCTCGGGGCGGCGTTCGCCGAGCTGCGCGACGACGCCGCGGCGCGCGTGGTCATCGTCACGGGGGCGCCGCCCGTCTTCTCCGCGGGCGCCGACGCGCCGATCAGCGGGAGGATGTCGCCCGAAGAGCGGCGGCGAGCGTTCGCCGGACGCAAGAGCCAGTTCCGCCGCCTCTTCGAGCGCGCCAACTTGCTCCTCGAGAACCTCGAGCAGGCGACGCTCGCGGCGATCAACGGCCACGCGGTGGGCGGGGGCTGGGGGCTCACGCTCCCCTGCGATTTCCGCTTCGCGGCCGCCGAGGCGCAATTCTGGATCCCCGAGGTGGACCTCGGCGTGCCGCTCGGCGTCGGAACCACGACCCGCTTCGTCCGCCTGGTCGGGCCCGCGCGCGCCAAGGAGATCATCATGGAGTGCCGGCGCTACTCGGCAGCCGAGGCCCAGGCGATGGGGCTCGTGCACCGCGTGGTCCCGGGCCCGGCGCTGCTCAAGGAGGCGCGTGCGTACGCCGAGGTGCTCGCGGCGAAGCCGCCCAAGCCGCTCGCCGAGGTGAAGGCACGGATCAACGCGATCGCGCGGACGGGCATGCCCGAGGTCAACGCGATGACGGAGGGCTTCCTCGACCGTGACTGAGACGCCGACGATGCTCGAGGGCATCCGTGTCCTCGACCTCTCTCGCGTGATCGCAGGTCCCTACTGCGCGACCCTCATGGCCGACCTCGGCGCCGACGTCGTCAAGGTGGAGCGCCCGGGCCGTGGCGACGACCTGCGCGCGTGGCGCGGCGACGGCATGAGCGCCACCTTCGCGGCGATCAACCGGAACAAGCGCGGGATCGCCGTGGACATGCAGCAGCCGGATGGCGCGCGGCTCGTCCTCGAGCTGGCCCGGCGCGCGGACGTCGTCGTCGAGAACTTTCTCCCCGGCGTCGCCAACAAGCTCGGCGTCGGCTACGCGCAGGTGAGCGCCGTGAACCCGTCGGTCGTCTACGTCTCGGTGACGGGCTTCGGCCAGACCGGGCCGCATGCGAAGCGCGCGGGCTACAACACGATCGCCCAGGGCATGAGCGGGATCATGGCGCTCACGGGCATGCCGGGGAGCCCGCCGACCCGGGTCGGGGGCTCGGTCGCGGATCTCGCCGCGGGCTTCCTCGCCTTCGGCGCCGCGAACGCGGCGCTCGTGCACCGCCAGCGGACCGGCCGGGGCCAGCACCTCGACGTGAACCTGCTCGCCTCGACGCTGGCCCTCCTGCCCGATCCCGTCGCCCACTACTTCGACTCGGGCAAGCGCCCGCCGCGCCTGGGTAACCGCAATGCGAACCTGACGCCCGCCGAGGCCTTCCGCACGAAGGACGGCTGGGTGCAGGTCGTGATCATGAACCCCGATCAGTACGCGCGCTTCGCGAAGGCGCTCGGCGACGAGGGGCTCGCGACCGAGCCGAAGTTCGCGAGCAACGACAGCCGCCTCGCGCACCACGAGGAGCTGAAGGCGCGGGTCGAGGCGGCGCTCGGGCGCGCGACGACGGCCGAGTGGGTACAGCGCTTCGAGGCGGCGCAGGTCGCCGCGGGGCCGATCTACGAGTTCGATGAGGTCTTCGAGGACGCGCAGGTGAAGCACCTGGGCCTCGTCGCGGAGGTCGACCAGCCCGGCTACGGCAAGGCGAAGATGCTCGCCTTCCCCGTCCGCGCGTCGGCGACGCCCGCCTCGATCCGCCGCCCCGCGCCGCTCCTCGGCGAGCACACCGCCGAGGTGCTCGCCGAGCTCGGGCTCGCGCGCGACGAGATCGACCGGCTCGCGGCTCGGGGTGTCGTGGCGCTCGGCTGACCCGGGCGCCGCACAGGAGGTGACCATGCAGGGACGTACCATCGTCGTCGCGCTCGCGATCCTCGCGGCGGCTGCGGGCTGCGCCGGCCTCAAGGCCGGGCGGCCCTTCCCCTCGCCCGATTCCGCGCAGATCGTCACCGGCGTCACCGACAAGGCCGCGCTCGAGCGCATGTTCGGCGAGCCGTACCAGGTCGGCCTCGACAGCGGCGATCAGACCTGGCGCTGGTTCTACGCGGAGCGCGGCGGCGAGGCGAGCAAGGACTTCACCGTCCGCTTCAACGCGAACGGCACGGTCAAGTCCTACTCGTTCGCGTCGAATTTCCCCGAGGACATGAGCAAGTTCAGGAGATAGGAGGAGCCTCGATGCCCAACATCACGATCCAGTGGTACGCCGGCCGCACCCAGGACCAGAAGCGCCAGCTCACCGCCGCCATCACCGACGCGATGGTGAAGATCGGCAAGACCACCCCCGAGCAGGTCCACATCGTCTTCGAGGACGTGGAGAAGTCGAACTGGGGCTGGAACGGCAAGCTGGCCAGCGACTAGACTGGGAGCAAGGAGGATCCGACATGGCCCGACTGCTGGCCCTGCTCGTCGCGCTCACGTTCGCCCTGGTGGCGCTCGCCCCGCCGGCCGTTCTGGCGCAGGCGAAGAGCCCCGCGCCCGCCAAGACCGAGCCCGCCAAGAAGGACGAGAAGAAGAAGGACAAGCTCGATCTCAACAGCGCCTCGGAGGACGAGCTCAAGATGCTGCCCGGGATCGGCGACGCCTACGCCAAGAAGATCGTGGCGGGCCGGCCCTACAAACGGAAGGACGAGCTCGTCAGCAAAAACATCGTCCCGCGGGCCACGTACGAGAAGATCAAGGAGGACATCATCGCCAAGCAGGCGCCGGCGACGAAAAAGTAGCGCGCCCGGTGGCGCGCGGGGGGGGGCGTTGACGCGGTGAGCCGTAGGAGCGCCGGGGCGCACGTTGACTTCGCCGGCGGTTCGCGGATAATCACGCAACTTCCCTTCCCGGGAGGACATCCATGAGCCGACCGACGACGCTAGGCCGGAGCCCCGCCCGGCGCCTCGCGCTACGCGGCCACGCCCCGCGCGCGGTGACGCCATGAGGCGATTCCTCATGAAGCGCGTGGGCTTCGCCCTCATCTCGCTCTTCCTCCTCTCGCTGACGATCTTCGTCTTCGTGCGCGTCACCGGCGACCCGGCCGTGCTCCTCGCCGAGCCCGGGGCGAGCACCGACGACCTGGCGGCGATCCGGCAGCAGTTCGGCCTCGACCAGCCGCTCTGGGTGCAGTACGGGAGCTTCCTCGCCCACCTCGGACGCGGCGACTTCGGCCAGTCGTTCTACTACAGGACCGACGTCTTCGAGCTCTACCGCTCGCGCCTGCCCTACTCCCTCCTGCTCGCGTCGGTCGCGATGCTCTTCTCGCTCGTGATCGGGATCCCGACGGGCGTCATCGCGGCGGTGCGGGTGAACGGCTGGTGGGACAGCGCGGGCAAGCTCTTCGCGCTCCTCGGGCTCTCGCTCCCGTCCTTCTGGGTCGGGCTCCTCATGATCCTCTTCTTCTCCGTGTACCTCGGCTGGCTGCCGTCCTCGGGCTCGGGCACGGCCGCGCACGTGCTCATGCCCGCGTTCGCGCTGGGCTGGTACTTCGCGGCCGCGCACATGCGGCTGACGCGCTCGTCCATGCTCGAGGTCCTCGGCTCGGAGTACGTGAAGCTCGCGCGCATCAAGGGGCTCCCGGAGGCGCTCGTCATCGCCAAGCACGCGCTCAAGAACGCGCTGATCCCCGTGCTGACGCTCGCGGGGATCAACCTCGTCCTCATGATCAACGTCGCGATCGTCGTCGAGACCGTCTTCGCCTGGCCCGGCATCGGCCGCCTGCTCTACGAGGGGATCGCCTTCCGGGATTTCCCCATCGTCCAGGCCATCGTGCTCCTGGGCGGCGCGATGATCGTCGTCGTCAACCTTCTCGTGGACGTCCTCTACGCGGTCATCGACCCGAGGATCCGCTATGAACGGTAGCGCCGCGAACGCGAGTCCGAGCCGGGCGGCGGCCCTCACGCTCGCCTGGCGGTACGCCTCCTTCCGGAGCGAGGGGTTCCCGGTCCTCCCGGTGCTGATCATCGTGGTATTCGTGCTGACCGCCCTCTTCGCCAACGTGCTGGCGCCCCACAACCCCGA
>DATFVL010000003.1 GCA_035260325.1 Candidatus Methylomirabilota bacterium
GGACGTCGTGGCGGGGCTGGTCGAGCGGCGGGCACGGGCGTGGAGCGAGTGAGCGTGCCCGCCGTGCGCGCGCTCCAGCTCGCGAGCGTGCTGGCGCTCCTCGGCGCGTGGGAGGGCGCGGCGCGCGGGGGCCTCGTGGACCCGCTCTTCGTGCCGGCGCCGAGCGCGGTCGGCCGGGCGCTCGCCACGATGGGCGGGCCGGCCCTCGCGGCCCTCGGCGATACGCTCGGCAAGACGGCCATCGCCTACGCGCTCTCGATGGTCCTCGGCGTCGCGGCCGGGCTCGCCGTCGGCTCGGTGCGCCTGCTCCGCGAGGTGCTCGACCCGTTCGTCGTCACGCTCTACGGCATCCCGAAGATCCTCGTGCTGCCGTGGATCGTCCTGCTGCTCGGCTACGGGACGGCGCCCGCGATCTTCTACGGCACGCTCCACGGGTTCTTCCCGGTCCTGGTCCTCGTCACGGGCGCGGTGCGCGACGTGGACCGGACGCTCGTCACGGTGGCGCGCGCGTACGGCGCCAGCACGTGGCAGCTCTACTGGAAGGTGCTCCTGCCGGCGATCGTCCCCTCGGTGTTCGCGGGCATGCGCCTCGGGATCGTCTTCTGCCTCCTCGGCGTGCTCGTCGTGGAGATGTTCGCCGGGGTCCGCGGCATGGGCTACGTCATGGGCTCGCTCGCGAACGGCTTCCAGGCGCCCGAGCTCTTCGCCGCCACGGGGCTCGTCTCGGCCGCCTCGATCGCGATCGTGCTGGCGCTCGACCACGTGAGCGAGCGCCTCTCCCACTGGCGCGGCTAGCCCGTGCGGTAGAATCCACTCGACTCTCGGGACCGCGCCCATGACCAGGACCGCGTCACGCCGCTCCGGCGCCCTCGCGTCGCTCCGACGGGCCGCGCTGCTCGCGCTCTCGCTGGCGCTCGGCGCGGGTGCCGTGGCCGCCCCGCGGGCGCGCGTCGAGGCGCAGGCCGAGCCGCGCGGGGACGTCGGCACGCTCGCCTTCGTCTCGCGCGTCTCCCGCGTGGAGATCTTCGTCGACGACCAGCGGATCGGCGTGACCCGGGGCGGCTCGGTCCTCGTGGTCCCCAACATCCCGGCGGGCGCGCGGCGCATCGTCGCGCGCAGGGACGGCTACCGCCCGTGGGAGCGCACGGTCGAGGTCGTCGCGGGCGCGCGGCACGAGGTGCGGATCGACCTCGAGCCGCTCGGCGCCGGCGCCACGCCCCGAGTCGTCCGCGGCGACGACGGCGCGGAGATGATGCTGGTCGCGGCCGGCGAGTTCTGGATGGGCATCGACGACGCCGACCAGGCGCGGCTCAAGGACGAGTGCCGCCAGCAGGGCGGCCAGGAGGCGGACTGCGTCTTCGACCGCGAGGGGCCGCGCCACCGCGTTTGGCTCGACGCCTACTACCTGGACCGCTACGAGGTGACGAACGCGCTCTTCGAGCGCTTCGTCCGCGCGACGGCCTACCGGACCACGGCCGAGCGCGAGGGCCACGGCTGGTCGCGGCAGTACCGGGACGAGCGGTGGCAGTGGATCAAGCTCGACGGCGCGTACTTCCGGCAGCCCGGCGGCTCCGGCACCGCGAGCGAGCCGAGCCACCCGGTCGTGATGGTCTCGTGGAACGACGCGGACACGTATTGCCGCTGGGCGGGCAAGCGCCTGCCCACCGAGGCCGAGTGGGAGAAGGCGGCGCGCGGCACCGACGGCCGGCGCTATCCCTGGGGGGACGCGTGGGACGCAGCGCGGGCCAACGCCGAGATGAGGGTGGGCTCGACGAGCCCCGTCGGGCGCTTCCCGTCCGGCGCGAGCCCCTACGACATCCACGACCTCGCGGGCAACGTCTTCGAGTGGGTCGCCGACTGGCACGACGACACCTACTATCGGCGGAGCCCCGAGCGGAACCCGCGCGGGCCCGAGACCGGCACGGAGAAGGGCCTCCGCGGCGGCGCGTGGACGAAACTCGCCATCTTCGTGCGCGCGACGTTCCGTGAGGCGAGCGTGCCGACCGATCGCAACGATCTCATCGGCTTCCGCTGCGCGAAGAGCGCGGGCTAGCGCCGTTCAGGTCCTTCCCGCGGCGCGGTCAAGGATTTTCCCCGCCCGCTTTGGGGCGCCTTCCGGATAGCTCCTCCCCCCGCCCCGGCTAGACTCCACGCCATGGACAGTCCCCGCCGCGCGGTGGCCGGAGTGCTCTCGGCGCTGGCGCTGTGCTGCACGCCGGCCCTCGGCGCGGAGATGGTCGTCTCGCGGGACATCGAGGTCGCCGGCGACGACGTGGCCGCGCAGCTCGCGCGGCCGGTCGCGGACATGGAACGCGAGCTGGCCCGCCGGGGCTGCCTGATGTTCTCCCGCGCGTACTGGTCCGACAGGAGCCCGCTCCGCACGCTGCACGTCGAGGTGCGGTGCAAGGAGGTCGACGATGAACGCGTCAGTCTCCGCTGAGATCGTGACCGTGTACCGGGCGCTCGACGGCGGCATCCACCACGCGAGGTGCGGCCGGCGGCTCGCGCTCCAGGGACGGCGGGGCAGCGTCGGACCCGAGATGGAGCTCTCCTTCTACTGCCTCGGGTGCGCGGAGTCGGTGTCGCTCCCGCTCTGCGTCCTCGAGCGCATCCCCGTGGCGGACGAGGCCGAGGACTTCGCGGCCTGACGGCCGCGCGCCCGCTACTCGCCCCGCAGCGTCGGGTCCAGCAGGTCCCGGAGCCAGTCGCCCGTGCGGCTCACCACGAGCGAGGTGAGCATCAGCACGAGGCCCGGGACGGTCGAGATCCACCACGCCGAATCGAGGCTGAGACGGGACCCCGCCTGGGGCAAAGCGCGCGATAGCGCGCATTTAGGTCGCCGGATGTAAGGATGGCTCCACTCTTGCTTCTGTGAG
>DATFVL010000004.1 GCA_035260325.1 Candidatus Methylomirabilota bacterium
ATGATCTCGCGCAGCTCTTCCTTGGCCTCTTCCACACCCGCCACGTCCTGGAAGGTGATCTTGTTCTGCTTCTCCGAGAAGAGTCGCGCGCGGGCCTTCCCGAAGGACAGCGCCTTGGCGCCGGCGCCTCCGCCCTGCATCTGGCGCATGAAGAAGATCCACACGCCGATGAAGAGGAGCATCGGCACCCACTGCAGCACGGTCGTGTACCACGGGATCGAGTCGGGCGGCTTCACGGCGATGCGCACGCCGCGGTCCTTCAGCGTCTTGATGAGGTCGGGGTACTCGACGATGTAGGTCCGCTGCATCTGCGCGGAGTCCTTGAGCGTGTACGTGACGTGGTTGCCGCGGATCACGACGGACTCCACGCGCCCCTGGTCCACGGCGCGCAGGAACTCCGAGAAGTTCGGCTGCTCCTGCCCGCTCTGGTTCGCGCCCTGGAAGATCGTGAACAGCAGGATGACGATCAGGCCGATCACCATCCAGAGCGCGAGATTCTTGTACACCTGGTTCATCCCCGGGCATTATAGCATCACGCAACGATGACGCGCCGCGGCGGTCACGCCCCCTCGAGCTCGGCGATGTGCGGAAGATTCCGGAAGAGCCCCTTGTAATCGAAGCCGTAGCCGACGACGAAGACGTTCGGGATCGTGAACCCGACGTAGTCGAGCTCGAGCTTCACCCGCCGGCGCTCGATCTTGTCGACCAGCACGCACGCGCGCACGCGCGCGGGACGGCGCGACTCGAGGTTGCGCTTGAGGTACGCGAGCGTGAAGCCCGTGTCCACGATGTCCTCGACGATCAGCACCTGCCGGCCCTCGATCGACATCGAGAGGTCGGAGACCAGCCGTACCTCGCCCGAGGAGGTCGTGCCGCTCGAGTAGCTCGACACGCCGATGAAGTCGGTCGTCAGCTCGATCGGGATCGCGCGGACCAGGTCGGCCATGAAGAGGAACGCGCCCTGCAGGACGCCGACGAGGATCGGGCGCTCCCCCGCGTAGTCGCGCGCGATCGCCCGGGCGAGCTCGGCGACCCGCGCCCGGAGCGCCTCCTCCGTGATGAGGACGCGGCCCGGCCGCGGGGCCATCCTACCGGGCCGTGACGAACGTCGAGAACGCGCGGTCGGCGCCGATGCGCGCCGCCGCCGCCTGCGCCGCGTCGCGCGTGGCGAACGCGCCCACGCGCACGCGGAAGCGGATGGGCCCGTCCGTCTCGACGACGTCGGCGTCGTGCCCGGCGGCGGCCACGCGCGCCCGGAGCGCCTCCGCCGGCTCCCGCGTCTTGTAGGCGCCCACCTGGACCGTGAAGCGCGCCGCCAGGTTCCCGGGCGCCTCGGCCCGTTCCCCGGCCGGTGGCTCGGGCTTCGCCGCCTCCGCCTTCGGCGCGTCGGGGCGCGGCTTCGCGGGCCTGGCCGCGGGCGGCGCCGTGAGCGGCGCGGTGAGCTCCCGGTAGAAGGTCAGCGTCGGCGGCGGCTCGGGGGCGCGCGTCTCGCGCTCGCGGACCCGCTCGCGCGGCGCCTTCGCGACGCTCGCCGGGCGGAAGGACGGGAGGTTCGGCCAGAAGCGGCCGACCACCGCGCCGAGCAGGAACGTCACCCCCAGCACCGCGACGCAGCCGACGAGGACGAAGAACGTGCTCACGCCACCGCGCCGGCGTGCGGCTCGCACGGCCCTCACATCGTCTCCGGCGCCGCGACGCCGAGGAGGTCCAGGCCGTTCCGGACGACGCGCGCCACCGCGGCGCAGAGCGCGAGCCGCGCGAACATGAGCCGGCGGTCGTCCTGGATGACGCGGTGGTTCTTGTAGTACGGGTGGAACGCGGCGGCGAGCTCCGTCAGGAAGTACGCGACGCGGTGGGGCTCGAGTGCCTTCGCCGCGCCGCGCACGATCTCCGGGTACTGGAGGAGCCGCTTGACGAGCGCCTGCTCCTCGGGCGCCGTGAGCGGCGAGAGATCGGTCTCGGCGAGCGGGGGCACGACGATCCCCTGCTCGGCCACCTGCTTGCCGATCGACTGGATCCGCGCGTGGGCGTACTGGACGTAGTAAACCGGGTTCTCGCTCGACTGCCGCGTGGCGACGGCCAGATCGAACTCGAGCGGGCTGTCATGGCGCCGCGTGAGGAACGTGAAGCGCGCGGCGTCGCGCCCGACCTCTTCGAGGAGCTCGTCCATCAGGACGAGCTCACCGCGGCGCTTCGACATGCGCACGGGCTGGCCGTCGCGCAGGAGCGTCACGAGCTGGACGATGAGGACCTCGAACGCCTCGGGCGGGTGGCCGAGCGCCTGCATCGCGGCCCGCAGGCGCGGCACGTAGCCGTGGTGGTCGGGGCCGAAGAGGTTGATGACCCGGTCGGCGTCCGCGAATTTCACGTGGTGGTGGTACGCGACGTCCACCCCGAAGTAGGTCACCTCACCGCTCGACCGGCGGAGGACGCGGTCCTTGTCGTCGCCCGCATCGTCGCCCACCTCCGACGACCGGAACCAGAGCGCGCCGTCCTTCGCGTAGCTGAGGCCGCGCGCCGCGAGCTCGTCGAGGACCTTCTCGGCGAGCCCGCGATCGCGCACGTCGCGCTGCTCGGACGTCCAGGCATCGAACTCGACGCCGTAGTCGCGAAGGACTGTGCGCTGCTGCTCGACGTAGTACGTCACCGCCCAGCGCCCGAAGTGCTCGACGCGCTCGGGATCGGGCAGGTCGAGCGCGGCCGGACGCGCGCCCCCGGGGCGGGTGCCGTGCGCGTCCAGGTAGGTCAGGGCGAGCTCGACGATGTAGTCCCCGGTGTAGCCCCCCTCGGGGATGCTCGCCTCCTCTCCGAAGCACTGACGCACGCGAGCCTCGAGCGACCGCGCGAGCTTCTCGAACTGGCTGCCCGCGTCGTTGACGTAGTACTCGGTCGTCACGCGAGCGCCCTGGGAGCGCAGCAGGCGCGCCAGCGCATCGCCCACGGCGGCGGCGCGCGCGTTGACGATCCCGAGCGGCCCCGTCGGGTTCGCGGAGACGAACTCGAGCCGGACCCGGCGGCCGCGCTCGCCGTCGCCGCGCCCGTAGCGTTCGCCGGCGACGAGGATCTCGCGGAGCGCCTGCGCGCACCACGCCGGCGCCAGGAAGACGTTGAGGAACCCGGGGCCCGCGACCTCGAGCCGCTCGACCTCCGGCAACGAGGGGAAGTGCTTGACGATCAGCTCGGCGATCTGCCGCGGCGGCTTCCCGGCGGCGCGCGCGAGCGTCATCGCCGCGTTCGTCGCGTAGTCCCCGTGCTCGGGCTGGCGCGGCACCTCCCAGACGCACGCGGGAGGCTCCGGCAGTCCCGCGCTGGCGAGCGCGGTCCTGACTCCGTCGGTCAACCGCTCCGTGATCGACATGACAAAAAACGCCGCGCGGTGGCGGCGTCCACACTCAAATGATACGCGCGCGCCCGAGTCCGGGCCGAGGAAAAAGGCGAAAAATCACGGACTCACGCCCGAACACCTCGAGCGGCGCCGCGGTCCCGCGCGCGAGCTCGGCGACATCGCGTCGCGCCGGCGTGCCTCGACCAAGGTACGGGCCGCCTCGGCCTCGCCTCAGGCGATGAGATCTAACCGATTGATTTATCGCATCGCCGCATGGATCGCCCAGGCGGCGGCGACGACCGTCAGGAGGCTCGCGGCCGCCGCGACAGCGAATACGCGGACCGAGCGCCCGACGTCCCGCGGCGTCGGCGGCGGTCCTCCGCCGAGCCGGTAGGCACCGGGCTTCTCGAGCGTGACGCCGAGCGCGCCCGCCATCGCCGACATCGTCCAGCCCGCGTTCGGGCTCGCGGTGCGCCGTCGATCGGCGAGCATCACGCGCGCGGCGCGCGCCGTGTCCGCGCCCGCGAGCCCGGCGCCGGCGACGATCGCCCAGCCCGCGAGGCGCGCGGGCGCCCAGTTCAGCAGGTCGTCGAGCCGGGCCGCGACCTTGCCGAAGTGCTCGAGTGTCCCCTCGCGGTACCCGAACATCGCGTCGGCCGTGTTGATCGCGCGGTAGACGGCGGCGCCGGGCAGCCCGAACGCGAGGTAGAAGCACGCGGGCGCCACGAACGCGTCGGTCAGGTTCTCGGCGACCGACTCGATCGCGGCCGAGGCGACCTGGCCGGCGTCGAGCGCCGCCGTCGGCCGGCTCACGAGGTGACGGCCGACGGCCGCGCGGGCCGCGGCGAGCTGGCCGGCCGCGAGCGCCGCCATCACGCTGCGCGCCGCGGCCGCGAGCGCGCGCAGCG
>DATFVL010000005.1 GCA_035260325.1 Candidatus Methylomirabilota bacterium
CAGAACGGCCACGAGCGCCACTCGTCAGCTCCGTAGTGTCGGACGACTCCGCGTCTGATTTGTTACGCTCGTGTCAATAAAGTCCGCTCGCTCCGCCGTCCACCGGTGGACTCTGGCTCGACCGGACCCGCGGGCGTCGCCCGATGATTTCACATTCCTGTGACAACTCCGCAGCCCCGTCTGGCCGAGGGTTCCTTTCGGAGGCGTCATGCGCGTCAGCGTCTTCATCCCCGCCCTGAGCGCAGAGGCGGCCGTCGGTGCTGCTGTGGTCGAGGAAATTCCGCGAGATCTCGTTCACGGGATCATCGTTGTGGACAACGGCAGCATCGATCGAACAGCTGCGCTGGTGTCGGCCGCCGGCGGGCGCGCGTCGTCCGCGGGAACGTTTCCAACCAGCAATTCGAGAAGGAGATCTACGAGTGGTACCGGGCGCAACAGCGCCGAGCGACACCGACCGCCTGCCGGAGGGGTCCGCCAAGGCCGGGTTCACGGTCGGTCCCTGCGCTCTCCTCTGGTTCCCGGTAGTTGAAGCCCTCCTGGCCTTTGTGCTCGTCGGCGCCTACACGGCGTCTCAGAGCCCGCTCGGCCGCTATCTCTCCGCGGGCGAGAGCCCGCTGTTCGTGTGGGTGAGGGCACACGCAGCGTCCCTGCTCCGGGGCGGGCTCGGCGCGGTGCTCGGCCTCTGCATAACTCGCCTCTGGTCTGCCGAGCGGTGGCCGGTCTGGATGCGGGCGCTGACGGGCGCCGAGATCGCCGCACTCGGCGTCCTGGCGCTCACGCCGCTCCGTGCCGAGGGCGGGATCCTGCCGGCGGCCCACGTCGGGCTCCAGGCCACGCTCCTGCTCCAGATCGTCGGCGGCGCCGCGCTCGCGCCGGGGGCGGCCGAGGTCTCGGCTCGGCTCCTGGTGCCGGAGCGTCGTCTGCCAACGTTCCTGTCGTTCGTGTTCGTCCTGGCGGCGGCGCCGGCCCTCTTCGATCCGGGCGCGCGCCGGATCCGAGCTTTCACCGACCTCGATTCCGCCGTGGACATCGCGCTGAGCGTGGTCCTGCCGCCGCTGCTCTCGGGGACGACCGGCGTCTGGCTCGGCGTCGGTGTCGCCGGCCTGTTCGCCGCGGCCGGCGCCGTGGCGCGGAGGGCCGGCGGCGCGTTCCCGCGGGCCGTCGTCCTGCCGCTGACATTCGTCAGCGTCGCCGGGCTCTTTGCCGCCGTCTTCATCGCGTCGCTCACGGTGGCGATCGGGTGGGAGCTTGCCGCGCTCGATCTCAACGGCCTGAAGCTCCCGCTCGGCCTCCTGCTGGCCGGTGGTACGGGCGGCCTGACCCACCTGACCGCGCGTCGACTGATGGAGCGCGCCCCGGTCACCCCCGTGCGCAGCCCGATCGGCATGGCCGCCCTGTCGGCGGGAGCGATCCTCGTCCTCCCGCTCGCCTGGATCCTGACTCGGCCGAGAGCCGGCCGGGCGGCGTGGCGCGGCCTCCTCAGTGTGTGTCTGCTCGCGCCGGTGGCGCTCGGCGGCTACGTTCTCTACGGCGGTCTGTTCGATCCATGGTTCACCGTGTTTTCCTACCTGAAGGCGATCCTGTTCAAGGCCACGGCGACGGCCGCCGCGGGGATACTCGTCCTCGTGGACGAGGAGCTCATGCCGGCCCGGACGACCCACCCGGGGCCGGGATGGCGGGGCCCGGCAACGGTACTGGCCGCCGCGCTGCTCCTGCCCGTCGCCCCCATCGCGGCGTTCAACCGCCACCCCGAGACGAAGGCGGCGGTCCTGCAGTTCAGTGAGTTCAGCATGGTAGATGCGGCGTATCTGCGTGTCCTGTCGCGGATCCCCGGGCTCGGCGACTGGATCCGGCTCGGCCAGTCGCCCTCGCCAAACGGCTCGGCGCCGGCCTGGCTACCCCCGTGGATCCTCGAGAAGACCCACCGCTCGCTCCTCCCGCGCGACTTCAATCTCCTAGTCGTGGTCGTGGACGCCCTGCGCGGGGACGCCTTCCGTTCGGCCGGGTACCACCGCGACCTGACCCCGTTCCTGGATCGCTGGGCGTTGGAGGAGGCCGTGTCGTTCCGACGCGCGTACAGTCCCGGAGGCGGCACGTTCGCGGCATTCCCCTTCCTGGTGGGCGGGCGGAGTCGGTTCACCCTCTACGGGCCCGGTCTCCATGAGGACAACCTCTACTTCAAGCTCGCGCAGGCCGAAGGCATACGGCACGTGATGGTGGTCAAGGGGTATGGCCCGCGGGCCATCTTCCCGCCAAACTATCCGGTCCTCGAGCTGGGTGACGGTGGCGGCGGCGACCGATCCGTATCCGCCGACCAGGCGTTCGGCTGGCTCCAAGCCGCGCTCGACGCCGTTCCCGCCGGCGAGCGGTTCCTCGCCTTCCTCCATCTCATGGACATGCACAACGACCTGTGGAAGAAGCGCGACGGGCTGGACTTCGGCGACGCCCCGCGCGATCTCTACGACAACAATCTCTCCTACCTGGACCGCGCCTTCGCGCGGTTCGTCGCGTGGCTCAGACAGCACAGCCTCTACGACCGGACGGTGGTCCTCTTCACCGCCGACCACGGTGAGCAGTTCTGGGAGCACGGCGCGAGCCTCCATGGGCATACCCTGTACGAGGAAGACCTGCGGATCCCGTTGATTCTGCTCGCTCACGGCGTGCGGGCTCGAGTGGAGGATGTGCCGGTCACCGCCGCCGACATGGCCCCGACGATCCTCGAGCTGGCCGGCTACTCCGTACACCCCCCGTACGACGATCCTCGCATGGGGATCTCCCTCGTGCCGCTGCTCCTCGGGCAGGAGCGTGGCCGTTACCTCCACCGCGACGTGGTCGGGCGGGCCTCGTTCAAGCGCAGCTATTTCCTCTACCGCGACTGGCGGTGGAAGCTGATCTACTCCGCCGACTTCGACCTCCTCCAGCTCTTCGACGTGGTCGATGACCCTCGCGAACGGCGGAACCTGGTACGCGAGCGCCAACCTCTCGCCGTCGAGCTGGAGCGAGACCTGATGCACTACCTGGCGACCGTGGAGGGGCGCTCGTACCGACCGCTCCAATCGACGGACGGCGAGGAGGCCGCCGGAGCTAAATAGCCACGCCTCCCGGTCGACGACCAAGCCCTGAGCGTAGCAGCCTCACCTCACGGGTGGCGACGAATCGGGGCCCGCGCGGCCACGCCCGTGCGCCAGGTGGACTCAAACATTTCACAGTGCCGTAACACGACGTCCGACCGCCCGGGCGCAACCTACTGACAGCCACAACTTGTTTCCTGAGGAGCTGTGGCCTTGATCGATGCACCGCTTCCGCGCGTATGCCTCGACCGTGGGCAAGCACGCGATCGTCCTGGTCGCGAGCAGCGCCATGCACGCGACCTCGCCCCTGTTCGCGGCGGTCTGGATCGGCGCCGAGCAGCGCCTCGATCTCGCGACGTCTCAATACTCGCGGCGGGCTACGTGAGCGCGGCGGGCGCGGGGGAGCGCGAGCTTGCCCT
>DATFVL010000006.1 GCA_035260325.1 Candidatus Methylomirabilota bacterium
TTCGACACCTCGCCGAAGTAGATCTCGGGCCGCGTGACCGCGGGGAACCCGCCGGTGGACTGTGGCGGGATGTCCTTCACGAAGAATTCCGGCAACCCCTCGGGGGTGATCCGATTCACGGGCCCCACGACGACGCCGTAGCCGTGGGTGAACGTCAGGTGCTCGTTGATCCAGATCCTCGACTGGAGATGGGGATAGGACAGCTCCCGGGCCGAGAGCATGAGCTGCCGGTACTCGCCGTTGAGCGTGTAGCGGCCGACGTCCACGTCCAGGAACTTGTAGTAGGTCCGGATCTCCTGGAGCTGCCCGAACGTCCGGAGGAGCGGCCGGTGGTCCCAGAGCCGGATGTTCTCGACGGTCGTCGCATTGCGCTCGAGCGCTCGCGCGTCGAGCGCCTCGTCGGCCGGGAAGCTCCGCTCCTCGATCCGGTCGAGGCCGTAGGCCTGGCGGGTCATCCGGATGTTGTGGCCGATGAAGGGCCGCTCGGCGACGAGCTCGTTCGGCGTCACGCTGAACCGCTGCAGAAGCGCGGGGTACACGCCGAGCCCGACGACCCAGACGAGGGTGAGGACGATCAGCCCGCCCGCGACGAGCCGGAGCCCGGCGCGCGCGGTCTGCGCGAGGCAGAGGGCGGCGGCGACGGCCGCGAGCACGGCGAGGACACCGAGAGCCGGCAGCGACGCGTAGATGTCCGTGTACGCGGCGCCGAAGACGATCCCGCGCGGAGAAAAGACGAGCTCGAAGCGGTCGAGCCAGAAGCCGACCGCTTTGAGCCCGAGCGCCACCGCGCCGAGGACGAGGAGATGCGTGCGGGCGCCGGCGGCGAGGCGCGGCCCCCGAGTCGTCAGCACGAGGCTTCGCTGGAGCACGTAGACCACGACCGTCAGGACGATCGTGCCCGTGACGAGCGTGATCGCCCACCCGTGCAGCAGGCGCCAGAACGGCAGCACGAAGACGAAGAACTCGAGGTCGCGGCCGAAGAGCGGGTCGGCGACGCCGAAGGGCACGGCGTTCGCGTAGCCGAGCACGGTCTCCCAGTGGGTCGTGGCGCGGAGCCCGGCGGCGAGCGAGATGACCGCGACGACGATCGGCAGGAACCGGCGGAGCAGCGGCTCGATCACCACCCGCCCCGGCAGCCCGAGCTGGTCCTCGAGCTCCCAGATCACGTCGGGCGCGGCCGTGCGCACGGCGAGCGTGAGGTTGACGTAGAGAAAGACGAGCACGCCGAGGGCCAGGACGGCGAAGAGGGCGCCGCGGAGCGCCAGGATCTTGGTGAAGACCTCCGCGTAGCCGACCTCCTGGAACCAGAGCCAGTCGGCGTAGAGCGGGACGACCTGCGCGACCAGGCCGAGCGCCAGGAACACGAGGAGCAGCAGGATCACGGGCTGGCCGCGGGTCATGACGCGGGGGCGGGCGGGTCTACGTGCCGTGGGTCCAGGAGGTGAGATAGTCGCGCTGCGCGCCCGTGAGCTCGTCGATCTCGACGCCGAGCGCCGCGAGCTTGAGCCGCGCGATCTCGAGGTCGATCTCGCGCGGGACGCCGTGGACGCGTTTCTCGAGCGTCCGGCCGCGCTTGACCATGTACTCCGCCGAGAGGGCCTGGTTGGCGAAGCTCATGTCCATCACGGCGGCCGGGTGGCCCTCGGCGGCGGCGAGGTTGATGAGGCGCCCCTCGCCGAGCACGTAGATCCGGCGGCCGTTCTGGAGCGTGTACTCGTCCACGAACGGGCGGACGGTCCGCGTCCCGCGGGCCATCGCGGCCAGCGTCGCCAGGTCGATCTCGACGTTGAAGTGCCCCGCGTTGGCGAGGATCGCGCCGTCCTTCAGCCGGCCGAAATGGTCGCTCGACATGACCGTCGTGTTGCCCGTGACGGTCACGAACACGTCGCCCACCTCCGCCGCCCGGGTCATCGGCATCACCGGGAAGCCGTCCATGACGGCCTCGAGCGCCCGCAGCGGCTCGACCTCGGTGACGACGACGTGGGCGCCCATCCCCTTGGCGCGCGCGGCGACGCCGCGGCCGCACATCCCGTAGCCCGCGACCACGAGCGTGCGCCCGGCGAGCAGGAGGTTGGTCGCGCGCAGGATGCCGTCGATCGTGGACTGGCCCGTGCCGTAGCGGTTGTCGAAGAGGTGCTTCGTGTCCGCGTCGTTGACGGCGATGACGGGGAACGCGAGGACGCGGTCCCTCTCCATCGCGCGCAGGCGGAGCACCCCCGTCGTCGTCTCCTCGGTGCCGCCGAGGACGTCCCCGAGGAGGTCCTTCCGCGCGCCGTGGAGCTGCGAGATGAGGTCGGCGCCGTCGTCCATCGTGAGCTGGGGGCGCGTGGCGAGCACGGCCTCGATGTGCCGGTAGTAGCGCTGGTTGTCCTCGCCCTTGTGGGCGTAGACGGGGATCTCGTACGCGTCCACGAGGGCCGCCGCCGTCTCGTCCTGCGTCGAGAGCGGGTTCGAGGCGCAGAGCGCCAGCTGGGCGCCGCCGGCCTTCAGCGTGAGCATCAGCACCGCCGTCTCGGTCGTCACGTGCAGGCACGCGCCGAGGCGCATCCCCTTGAGCGGCTGCTCGCGCGTGAAGCGCTCGCGGATCTGCCGGAGCACGGGCATGGACTGCTCGGCCCACTCGATCCGGAGGCGTCCGGCCGCCGCGAGCGAGAGATCCTTCACATCGTGGGCGATCATCGGGCGGGACCGGTCGCGGCCGTTACACGCGCGCGTCGTCGCGGAGGTCCTTCACCCGGTCCGTCCGTTCCCAGGTGAAGTCCGGCTCCGAGCGTCCGAAGTGGCCGTAGGCCGCCGTCTTCTGGTAGATCGGCCGGCGCAGGTCGAGGTACTTGATGATGCCGGCCGGCGTGAAGTCGAAGTGCCGGCGCACGAGGCCCTCGAGCTGCTGGTTCGAAACCTTCCCCGTGCCGAAGGTCTCGACCATGATCGAGACCGGCTCCGCCACGCCGATCGCGTACGCGACCTGGACCTGCGCCCGCTCGGCGAGCCCCGCCGCGACGACGTTCTTCGCCACGTGGCGCGCCATGTAGCAGGCCGAACGGTCCACCTTCGTCGGGTCCTTCCCGGAGAAGGCGCCGCCGCCGTGCGGGCAGGAGCCGCCGTACGTGTCCACGATGATCTTCCGCCCCGTGAGCCCGGTGTCGCCCATGGGCCCGCCGGTCACAAACCGCCCCGTCGGGTTCACGTGGAAGACGCACCGCCGCCGGTCCAGGAGCTCCGCGGGGATCGTCGGGACGATGACCTGCTCGATGATGTCCTGGCGGAGCTGCTCGGTCGGCACATCGGGGCCGTGCTGCGAGGAGATGACGACCGTCTCGACCGCGCGCGGCTTGCCGTCCACGTAGCGCACCGTCACCTGCGACTTGCCGTCGGGCCGGAGGTAGTCGAGCGCGCCCGACTTCCGGCGCTCGGCGAGCCGCATGACGAGCTTGTGGGCGAGCATGATCGGCATGGGCATCAGCTCGGGCGTCTCGGTGCAGGCGTAGCCGAACATGAGGCCCTGGTCGCCCGCGCCGAGCTTGTCCACGCCCATCGCGATGTCGCTCGACTGCTCGTCGATCGCCGTGATGACGCCGCAGGTCTCGGAGTCGAACCCGAACTTCGCGCGCGTGTAACCGACCTGCCGGATCGTGTCCCGCGCGATGCGCGGGATGTCGACGTAGCAGGACGTCGTGATCTCGCCGGCGACGACGACGAGCCCCGTCGTCAGGAGGGACTCGCAAGCCACGCGCCCCGTCGGGTCCTGGCTGATGATCGCGTCCAGGACCGCGTCGGAGATCTGGTCGGCGATCTTGTCGGGGTGACCCTCGGTCACGGACTCCGACGTGAACAGGTACTCGTCACGCGCCATCGCCATCCTCCGCAGCGTCGTCGTCTCGCTCGAGACGATCTGAGTTGTGCCACTGTAACACGTCCGCGCAGCGGCCCTCAAGGACGATGCGGCAACACCCTCAGCGGAGGCGCCGCTTGACCTCGTCGAGGAGCGGGACCGGCCAGGGATCCACGCCGCGGGCGAGCGCCAGGTAGTAGCTCACCCACATCCCGACGTAGACGAGCGACAGCAGGCGCGCCGTGCGTCCCGCGCCCCGCGCCCGGCACTCGCTCACGCCCCCCGCGGCCGGCGCCACCAGGTCGCGGAGCACCGCGAAGCGCCGCGCGATCTCGGGCGGCTCGCCGTCGTCCCGCAAGAGCGTGAGGTGGAGCGCCTGCGCCGCGGGCGCCCGCCACGCCTCGATCTCGTTGTGGTTCATCTCCGGGAGCGTGCCGGCGAGCGCCATGACCTTCGCGTTCTCCTCGAGGTCGGTCTTCCAACGGTAGGCAGCCGGGCCCGTCGTCGGTCCGCCGTAGATCGCCGGCATCCGCCCGTCGAGCGCCTGCGCCAGGCGCTTGGCCTCGTTCGCCGCGGCCGGCCGCTCCGGGCGGAGCTCGTCCGCGAGCGCCTGCAGCACCTCGACGGCCTCGCCGAGCTCCGCGTCGGTCGCGACGGGCAGCCCGAGCGCGGCGAGGATCCGCGCCGCCGGCAGGAAGAGGTACCCGAGCGCCATGCGCGGCATGAGGCCGGCCGGCAGCCGCACGAGCGGGAGCCGGCGCGCGCCGGCGAGCTCCGCGAGCCGACCGCCCGAGGTGATCGCGGCGACCGCCGCGCCGCGCGAGAGCGCGGCGTCGACCGACGAGAGCACCTCGGCGGTCTCGCCCGAATAGGACGAGGCGATCACGAGTGCCTGCTTGCCGGCCGCCGCCGGCAGGCCGTAGCCCCGGTGGACGAGGACGGGGACGTCGAGCCGCTCGGCGGCGCATGCGGCGAGGAGGTCGCCCGCCGCGGCGGAGCCGCCCATGCCCGCGACGACGACGAGCGCCGGGCGCTCGCGCGGCACGGGCGGGTCGGCGGCGAGCGCCTGCGCCGCGCGACACTGGGCGGCGAAGGCCGCGAGGACCTCGCGCACGCGATGCGGGTCGCGTTCCTCGAGGAGCCGCGCGTCGTCGAGCGTCACGGCCGACCCACGGCGAGCTCGACCCGAAGGTGGCACTCCTGGCCCGGCGCGAGGGCGACGGGCCACGTGAGGAGCAGGGCCGTGCCCTGGTAGATCCGCTCGAAGCCGGCCTCCGAGACGGAGACCGTCTGCACCGGGGCCCACGCGAGCTCCGCCGGCGGCGTCCAGGCGAGCCGCGCCGTGATGCCGATCCATTCGTCGACGAGCGACACGCCGTCGAGTTCCGCGACGCGCCCCGCGCCGCCGAGCGAGGGCCGGCCCGGCAGCGCGAGATAACGGCCCTCGGCGTCGCCGGCCGTGAGCGCGAGGTTCCACTGAACCGCCCAGCGCCCGGCGACGCCGCGGCTCCCGTCGGGCCGGAGCCGGTAGCCCGCGGCGAGCGTCGCGTCGCGCACGCTCACGAGCTTCTCGACGTCGACGGGCCCCGGCGCGCCCCGAGCGCGCGTAAGCGTCACCGTGACGCCGCCGTCGGCCTGCCGGGCCGACCAGCCGAGCCGCTCGCCCGCGAGGAGGAGCCGCGCGCCGTCCCAGGGCGCCAGGGGGTCGAGCGGCGTCTCCGACCCCTCGAACCAGCCCTCCTGGAGCGAGGCGCGGCGCAGCTCGTCGTAGGCGAGGATCGCCTCGAGCCCGGCCTCCTTGGCCGCGGGCGCGTCGTGGATCGTCCGGACCTGACTCCTCTCGCCCCCGCGGTCGGCGGCGCGGACCTGGTCGTGGTACGCCTCCGGGCGGCGCGCGAACACGTCAGCGACGTCGAGGGCCGCCGGCAGGTAGCCGATCTCTGTGACCGAGCCGCCGGCCTCGGGGTGGAGCGTCACCGCGAGCGACGGCGTCCTGACGAAGATCTCCCGGCGGCCGTCGCCGTTGCCGTCCTCGCTCGACCAGACGACGTCGGCGCCGTCGCCCGCCTCGGCGAGCCGCCGCTCGCAGTCCAGCAGCGCGCTCTTCACGGCGCGCCGCAGGTGCGGCAGATAGCAGCCGCCGAAGACGCCGTGCCAGTAGGCGTCGTTCGCCTGGCCGCGCCAGAGCGCTTCCCGCGCCGCGAGGAGCCGCGCGTCGTCGGGCGCCCCGGCGAGCGCCCCGTGGACCGCGCGCGAGAGCCGCAGCATCTTCCAGTAGGTGTCGGCGACCTCGGGGTACTTCACGAGAAAGCTCCGCCAGAAGCCGCCGCGCAGCAGCGCCGCGTAGCGTGGGCCCTCCGCCAGACCGGCGATCTCGTGCTTGGCGCGCTCGAGGAGCCGGCCCGCGTCGGGCGGCAGCGCCCATTCCCCCATCTCGCGGTAGGACGCCGTCGGCAGGTACACGCGCCCGCTCGCGGGCACACGGTCCACCACCTCCGCGAGCGTGACGAGGTCGAGCCAGTCCGCCGCCAGGAGCCGGTCGAAGAACCGGTCGAGCCATCCCTTCTCGTAGACGTGGGCGTGGGTGCCCGGCCAGACTCCGAACTTCTCGCCGTCGTCCACCATCGTGACGGCGGCCACCGCGCCGCGGCGCGCCGCGAGGTGCTCGAGCGCGGCCTCCACCTCGGCGAACGGGATCAGGTAGCGGAGCCGCTGGCTGATCGGGAAGACGCGCACCACCGCGCCCTGCTCCTCGGTCAGGTAGTAGCCGCCGAGCGCGTCCGCGTCGAGCCCCGCCAGCGCGAAGTGGCTGTCGTCGAGCAGGACGTACTCGACGCCCGCCTCGGCCAGGACTCGCGGCAGGTGCGGCTCCCAGACGCGCTCCGCGAGCCACATGCCGCGCGGCCGGACGCCGAAGTGGGTCCGGAGGAACGCGCTCAGCCGCTCGATCTGGCCGCGCTTGTCGGCGTCCGGCAGGCTTGCGAGGATGGGCTCGTAGAAGCCCCCGGTGAGGAGCTCGATCTGGCCCCGGCCCGCGAGCTCGCCGAGGAGATCGAAGCACCCGTGCGCGTGCTCCCGGAGCCAGAGGAGGAGGCTCCCCGTGCAGTGGACCGAGAGTCGGATCTCGGGGCGGGCCACGAGGCGCTCCAGCAGCGGGCGGTACGCGCGCTCGGTCGCCTCGACCAGGACGTGATCGAAGTTCCCGATCGGCTGGTGATTGTGGACGCCGAAGCAGAAGGCCAGCCGGTCGGGCGCCACGGGCCGCTACTCGCGCTCCAGGTCCCGATGCACCACGCTCGGCGCGTAACCCAGCGCGTCCAGGAACGGCCTGAGCTCCTCCGCGAGCGTGACCGACCGGTGACGGCCGCCGGTGCAGCCGACGGCCACCGTGAGGTAGGCCTTGCCCTCGCGCTCGTAGCGCGGCAGCAGGAACTTCAGAAACTCCTTGAGGTGCTCCAGCAGCGCCTGCGACTCGGCGTCCTTCATGATGAACTCCCGCACGTGCGGGTCGCGTCCGTCGAGCGCGCGGAGCGCGGGGACGAAGTGCGGGTTCGGCAGGAAGCGGACGTCGAACACGAGGTCGGCGTCGAAGGGCACGCCGTGCTTGAACCCGAACGACACCAGCGAGGTGGCGAGGCCCACGCGCGCCTTCGGCGCCCCGTACAGCTCGACGAGGCGCTCCTTGAGTTGATGGACCGTGAGCACGGAGGTGTCCACGATCCGGTCGGCGATCTCGCGCAGGTTCGACATCGCCTTGCGCTCCGCGCGGATGCCCTCGAGGACGTTCCCGTCCGCCGCGAGCGGGTGCCGGCGGCGCGTCTCGTGGTAGCGGCGGACGAGCGCCTCCTCGCCGGCCTCGAGGAAGAGCACCTCGACGGCGTGGCTGCGCGTTCGGAGCTCGCGGATCGCGTCGAGCAGGTGCGGGAGGTACTCGCCCTCCCGCACGTCCACGCCGAGGGCGACCCGCCGGATCGTCTGGCCCGAGCGCGCGATGAGGTCGGCGAAGGTGGGGATCAGCGTCGTCGGCAGGTTGTCCACGCAGAAGAAGCCCATGTCCTCGAACGACTTGATCGCGTAGCTCTTCCCCGCCCCGCTGAGTCCGGTGATGATGACGAACGAGAGCCGTTCGTCCATCACCGCTTGCGCGGCGCCAGCCGGCGCTGGTGCGAGGGCAGGATGCCGAGCTCCTCGCGGTACTTCGCGACGGTCCGCCGGGCGATCGTCAGGCTGCGGCCCTTGAGGATCGAGGCCACCTCCTGGTCGGACAGGGGCTTCGCCGCGTCCTCGCCCGCCAGGAGGTCCTGGATCATCTTCTTGACCGAGACGGAGGAGACCATCTCGCCGTCGCCCGACGCGATCCCGCTGTGGAAGAAGAACTTCAGTTCGAACAGCCCCTGCGGCGTCTCGACGTACTTGTTGGTCGTGACGCGACTGATCGTGGACTCGTGCATGCTGACGTCCTCGCCGACGTCGCGCAGCGAGAGCGGCCGCAGGTACGCGAGCCCCTTGTCGAAGAACTCGCGCTGGAACTTGACGATCGAGGAGGTGACCTTGCGGAGCGTGCGCTGCCGCTGGTCCACCGACTTGATGAGCCAGAGCGCCGAGCGGAGCTTCTGGTCCACGTACTGCCGGGCGCTCTCGTCCTGCGAGTGGCGCAGCGAGCGGTAGAGCGAGCTCACGCGCAGGCGCGGGATCCCGTCCTCGTTGAGCACGACGGTGTAGTCGTTGCCGAGCTTGTAGACGAAGACGTCGGGGACGATGTAGCGGGTGTCGGTGCCGCCGAAGCTCCGCCCGGGCTTCGGCTCGAGCCCCATGATCTCCTCGACCGACTCCATGACGCGGTCGAGCGGCCGCTTGAGGGCGCGCGCGATCTCCGGGTAGCGCCGGCGGCTCAGGTCGTCGAAGTGCTGCTCGATGATCTCCTCGGACAGGGGGTCCACGGGCGGGTCCGCCCGCAGCTGGATGAGCAGGCATTCCTGGATGCCCCGCGCGCCCACGCCGGTCGGGTCGAACTTCTGGACCACCTGGGTCAGGATGCGCTCGACCTCCTCCTTGGAGGTCTGGCACCGCTCCGCGACCTCGCCGAGCTCGGCCCGCAGATAGCCGTCCTCGTCGATGTTGCCGATGATCTCCTCGCCGATCCGCCGCTCGCGCGGGTCCTCGAGGGCCAGCCGGAGCTGGTCCTCGAGGTGGTCGGAGAGCGACGACGTGGAGCGGACCATGTTCTCGAACGGCGGGTCCTCGCGGTCCTCCTGGGCCACCAGCGAGCGCTCCTCGCGGGCGTCGAACATGACCTCGAACGGGTCGTAGGGCAGCTCGTCGGTCTTCCGCTCGGCCACGGGCGGGGGCTCCGTGGCGATCGGCTCGACGGTCGGCGTCGGCGGTGCGTCGGCGGTCGCCGGCCCCTCCGCCGCGTCCGTGGTTCCCGTGGTCTCCGTGGTCTCCGCGGGCTCCGTGTTCTCGGCCGGCATCTCCTCGAGCAGCGGGTTCTCGAGGAGCTCCTTCTGGACGACCTCTTGGAGCTCGAGCGTGGAGAGCTGCAGGAGCTGGATCGCCTGCTGGAGCAGCGGGGTCATGACGACCCGCTGGCTCTGCTTCAGGGAGAGGCGCGCCTCCATGGCCATCGTGGGGTCTCCGGCCGGCCCTAGAGGGCGAACCGGTCGCCGAGGTAGATCTCGCGCGCGACCGGGTTGCTGGCGATTTCGGTGGCGGTGCCCGAGACGAGGATCTTGCCGTCGTAGAGGATGTACGCGCGGTCGGTGATCGCGAGCGTCTCGCGCACGTTGTGGTCGGTGATGAGGATGCCGATCCCGCGCTCGCGCAGGCGGCCGACGATGTGCTGGATGTCGGCGATCGCGATCGGGTCGATGCCCGTGAACGGCTCGTCGAGCAGGAGGTACTGCGGCGTGGTGACGAGGGCCCGCGTGATCTCGAGGCGCCGCCGCTCCCCGCCCGAGAGCGTGTACGCGGGATAGGGCGCGAGCGCCGTCAGGTCGAGCTCGTCGAGGAGCTGGCGCGCCCGCTGCCGGCGCTCGGGGCCCGAGACGTCGAGCGTCTCGAGGATCGCGAGAAGGTTCTCCTCCACGGTGAGCTTCCGGAAGACGGACGATTCCTGCGGGAGGTACCCGACCCCCATCCGGCACCGCTGGTACATCGGCAGTCGCGTGATCTCCTCACCCTCGAGGAAGATCCGCCCGCCGTCCGTCGGCAGGAGCCCGACCATCATGTAGAAGGACGTCGTCTTGCCCGCGCCGTTCGGGCCGAGGAGGCCGACGACCTCGCCGCGCTGGATGTCGAGCGACACGCTGTCGACGACCTTCCGGCTCTTGAACCACTTCACGAGCCCCTGCGCGACCAGCCCTTCCATCCCTCAGTCCCGCCCGCTCAGTTCTTGCACGGCTCGCCCGCCTTCCGCGGCGGGCCGTCCTTCTTGGCGTCCTCGCGCGGGTAGAAGACCGCCTTCACGCGCTCCTGGCGCGCGCCCTGGACGATCGAGCGGTCCTCGGACAGATAGATCGTGATCGTGTCGCCGCTCACCACGTTGTCGTCCTGCCAGACGCGGGCGTTGCCGATGAGGACGACGCGCTGCTCGAGGTCGTCGTACTCGGCGCGCCGGGCGGTGCCCGTGCGGCAGTCGCGCGTGATGATCCGGACGGCCCCGGTCGAGATCGCGCGGAGCACGCGGTCGCCCTTCTCGTCGAGATAGACCTCCATGCGGTCCGCGTACTGGACGGAGTTGTTCTGGCGCGCGACGACGTTGCCGGTGAAGACGACGAGACTCTCCTTGCCGTAACGCTCCATGCGGTCGGCGTCCACGGTGAGGGGCTGGCTGCGGTCGTCCCGGTCCTTCCCCTTGACGGGGCCCGGCGCCACCGCCGTCTGCGCGGCGGGGCCGGCGGCCGCGGGCAGGAGCGCGAGGGCGGCGGCCACGAGGCCGGCGAGCAGCGCGCGCCGCCGTCTCACCGGCCCGGCGCCTTCGAGAACGTCGCGTGCACGCGGCCCGTCATCGTCGTCGTCTCGTCTCCCATGCGCACGTCCAGCGCGCTGCCGTCGGCCACCGCGCCTTCGCGCAACATCCGCACGGGCGCGTCCGTCCAGAGCCGCCTCTCCGCCCCCTGCCACCGGAGCACGCTCGTCTCGAGCCGCAGGCCGTCGTTGGAGGTCAGGACCACGTTGCGGCGGATCTCGACGTTGCTCGTCTGCTGGAAGAGGTCGCCCTCGTCGCCCACGATCGTCCAGATCCGGTCGCCCTCGAACACCTGCACCGAGATCCGCTTGAGGGCCGTGCGCCCCTCGTCCTCGAACACCAGCGCCTGCTCGGCCTTGAGCCGCCACCTGACGCCGCCCGACACCTCTTCGAGCTCCGCCTCCTTGATCCGGAGGTCGGCGCTCGCCGTGGCGGGCCCCATGGACTCGACCCGCGCCATCCGGCTCTTCACCACGAGCGTCACGCCCACCGCCGCCACGAACAGCGCGACCACGGCAAGGATCGCGCCAGCGAGGCGCCGAACGTTCCGGCTTCCGGATTTACGCGATTTCACGGTCGGCCCATAGTTTGCTCAGTCGAGTCGGGGTGCGCTGTGCAATTTCGATACCAGCCTATCACAGGCTACCGGGGCGCGGGAAGCGAAAAGCGGACGCTAGACGATCTTGGCGCGCAGGATGTCGTGCATGCGGATCAGTGCGACGGGACGGCGCTCGCCGTCCACGACCACGAGGCTCGTGATCTGGAACGTCTCCATCACGTCGAGCGCCTTGGCGGCGAGCTCGTTCGCCTCGATCAGCTTGGGCGCCCGCGTCGCCAGCTGGGACGCGCGCACCTCGCCGCCGGGCTCACCGGCGAGGTGGAGACGCCGCAGGTCGCCGTCGGTGAACACCCCGACGAGCCGCCCGGCCCCGTCCACCACGGTGGTCATCCCAAAGTTCTTCCGCGTCATCTCGGCGATGACGTCCTTGAGGCGCGCGTCCTCACGCACGATGGGGACGGCGTCCCCCGCGTGCATGAGGTCGGCGACGCGGAAGAGAGCGCGCCAGCCAAGCGTGCCGCGGGGATGCAGGGCCGCGTAGTCCTCGGGCCGGAGCCCCCGGAGCTCGAGGAGGACCATGGCGAGCGCGTCGCCGGCCGCCAGCGCCGCGGTGGTGCTCGAGGTCGGCGCGAGGTTCATCGGGCACGCCTCCTCGGGCACGCTCACGTCGAGCACCACCTCGCAGCCGCGCGCGAGCGTGGACGCCGGGCTGCCGGTCAGGAGGATGATGGGCACGCCGAGGCGCTTGAGCGGCGGCAGGATCGCGAGGACCTCGTCCGTCTCCCCGGAGTTCGAGAGCGCCAGGACGACGTCGCCGCGCGCCACCATGCCGAGGTCGCCGTGGACGCCCTCGGCGGGATGCAGGAAGTACGCGGGTGTGCCCGTGGACGCGAGCGTCGCGGCGATCTTCCGCCCGATGAGTCCCGACTTCCCCATGCCCGTCACGATGACGCGGCCGGCGCACCGCTGCAGGAGCTCGACGGCCCGGTCGAAGCGGTCGTCGAGCTTCGGGATGAGGCCGAGGATCGCCTCGGCCTCGAGGCGGAACACCCGCTCCGCGAGCCGGCGGAGGTCGCGCGCGGTCATTGGAGCGGGGCCCGCGAGCCCGGTAGCACTCGGGGCGTGCCCTGTTCCAGGTGCGTGGCGGCTCTGTTCCGCCTGGCGCGATTCATTCCAGCGACCGCCGCAAGCCCGGTAGCACTCGGGGCGTGCCCTGTTCCAGGTGCGTGGCGGCTCTGTTCCGCATGGCGCGATTCATCGAAGAGCGGCGGCGATCGCGGTCAGCTCGTCGAGGAGGCGCGGCAGGTCGTCGATCCGCAGCATGTTCGGCCCGTCCGAGAGCGGGCGGCCGTCGGCCAGCGTGCGGTCGGGGTCCTCGTGCATCTCCATGAAGAGCGCGTCGATCCCGAACGCGACGGCGGCCCGTGCGAGCGCGGGGACGTACTTCCGCTCGCCGCCCGAGCGGTCCCCCGCGCCGCCCGGCAGCTGGACGGAATGCGTGGCGTCGAAGACGACCGGGTAGCCGAGGTCCCGCATGAGCGCGAGCCCCCGCAGGTCCACGACGAGGTTGTTGTAGCCGAAGCTCGTGCCGCGCTCGGTGAGGAGGATCGCCTCGTTTCCCTTCGACAGGATCTTGTCGACGACGTTCCGCATGTCGCCCGGCGCCACGAACTGCCCCTTCTTGACGTTCACCGGCTTGCCCGTCGCCGCCGCGGCCAGCACCAGGTCGGTCTGGCGGCAGAGGAAGGCAGGGATCTGGATCACGTCGAGGACCTCGGCGGCCGGGTCCACCTCGCTCACCTGGTGGACGTCGGACAGCACCGGCACCCCGACCGCCTCGCGCACCTTGCGGAGGATCCGGAGCCCCTCGACCAGCCCGGGCCCGCGGTAGCCGTTGACGGAGGAGCGGTTGGCCTTGTCGTAGGAGGACTTGTAGATGAAGGGCACCCGCCGCCGGGCCGCGATCGCGGCCAGCCGCTCGGCGGTCATGAGGGCGTGCCGCTCGTCCTCGATGGCGCATGGCCCGCCGATGAGCACGAGCGGGGCCCCGCCGCCGATGGTGACCGGCCCGACGGCGACCGGGTGCCTCGTCATGTCGCGGCGTGCTCGAGGGCGGCCCTGACGAAGCCCGCGAACAGCGGGTGCGGGTCCCACGGCCGCGAGCGGAACTCGGGATGGAACTGGCCGGCGACGAAGTACGGGTGCTCGGGGATCTCGATGATCTCGACGAGCTGCTTCTCCGCCCAGATGCCCGAGATCCGGAGGCCGTGCTTCTCGAGCTTGGCGAGGTAGTCGTTGTTGACCTCGTAGCGGTGGCGGTGGCGCTCCTGGATGATCCCCTGCCCGTAGAGGCGCGAGGCGAGGCTCCCCTCGCCTAGCACGATCGGGTAGAGGCCGAGGCGCATCGTGCCGCCCTTGTCGGCGATCGTCCGCTGCTCGGGCAGGAGGTCGATCACCTTGTGCGCGGCGTCCGCGTCGAACTCGGCCGAGTTCGCGCCGGCGAGGGCGCAGACGTGGCGGGCGAACTCGATCACGGCGCACTGCATGCCGAGGCAGATCCCGAAGTACGGCACGTGCTGCTCGCGCGCATAGCGCACCGCCTGGATCTTCCCCTCGATCCCGCGGTCGCCGAAGCCGCCGGGCACCAGGATGCCGTGGACCCCGGCGAAGTGGCGCGCGGCGCCCTCGCGCTCGACCTGCTCGGCGTCCACCCAGCGCACGTCCACGCGCGCCTCGTTCGCGATCCCGCCGTGGGCGAGCGCCTCGACGAGGCTCTTGTACGAGTCCTTGATCTCGATGTACTTGCCGACCACCGCGATGCGCGTCTCGGCGCGCGGCGACTTCACGCGCTTGACGACGGCCTCCCAGCGCGTGAGGTCGGTCGGCCGCGGCTCGAGGCCGAGGAGCTTCGAGACCATGTCGTCGAGCCCCTCCTTGTGGAACACGAGCGGGACCTCGTAGACCGTCTCGACGTCCTTCGCGGTGATGACCGCCTCCTCCTCGACGTCGCAGAACAGCGCGATCTTCGCCTTGATCCCGGGCGGCAGGTAGCGGTCCGTCCGGCAGAGGAGGATGTCGGGCTGGATGCCGATCGCGCGGAGCTCCTTCACCGAGTGCTGCGTGGCCTTCGTCTTGAGCTCCGAGGCCGCCTGTATGAAGGGCACGAGCGTGAGGTGCACGTAGATCACGTTCTCCCGCCCGACGTCCTTCTTGAACTGGCGGACGGCCTCGAGGAACGGCAGGCCCTCGATGTCGCCGACCGTCCCGCCGATCTCGACGATCACGACGTCCGCGCCCCGCGACACTCTGAGAATCGCCGCCTTGATCTCGTCCGTGATGTGCGGGATGACCTGGACGGTCCGCCCGAGGTAGTCGCCCCGCCGCTCCTTCTGGATGACGGAGAAGTAGACCTTCCCCGTCGTCACGTTGTGGTCGCGCGTCACCCGGCCCGACGTGAAGCGCTCGTAGTGGCCGAGGTCGAGGTCGGCCTCGCCGCCGTCGTCGGTGACGAAGACCTCCCCGTGCTGGTAGGGACTCATCGTCCCCGCGTCCACGTTGATGTACGGGTCCATCTTCTGGAGCGTGACCCTGAAGCCCCGCGCCTCCAGGAGCGCGCCGATCGACGCGGCCGCGAGCCCCTTGCCCAGGGACGACACGACACCGCCGGTCACGAAGATGTATTTCGTGGCCACCTCAGCCTCCCTTCGTCGTCCATTGTCGGACGAATTCGACCTCGATGGCGCGATTTCGCAGGCGCCCGTCCAGGCGGCCGTCGCGCAGCTCGGCGAGCACCTGCGCCACCCCGGGCCCCCGCGGGACGCCGAGCGCCACGACGTCGTCCCCCGTGAGCGCGACGAGGCCCCGGTCGAGGCCGAGATACCAGTCGAGCGCCGCCCCCACGCGGGGGTCGCCGGCGAGCCGGAGCCACGCGAGCTCGATGGGCGCGCGGTCCCGGAGCTCGCGCGCCACGGCGCTCGGCGCCGTCGCGGCCGCGAGGCGCCCGGCGAGCGCCGCGGCGTCGTCGAGGCAGCGTGTGAGCCGGGCGAGCGGGTCGCCCGCGAACGCGAGCCGGGCGAGCGCCGCCGTCGCCACCGCGCGCGGCTGGTCGGCCAGAAGGACGAGCGCGGCGAGCTCCACCGGCGCCGCGTCGAGGCCCCGCGCGCGCGCCCAGCCGAGCGTCGCCGCGAGGGCGCCGCAGCGACGCCGGGTGGCCTCGGTGAAGCGATAACGCGGGTCGAGCAGTTTCCCGACGCCCGTCGCGCCGAGCTTCACGAGCACGGCGTCCGGGCGCGCCTCGCCCAGGACGAGCCCGAGCTCGGCGGCGAGGCGCTGGCCCGAGAGCACGGGATACGGCACGAGCCTGAGCGCGAGGGCCTGGGCGGCGCGCGTCGCGCGGTCCGGGGCCAGGCCGAGGCGCGCGGCGTAGCGCGCCGCCCGGAACATGCGCGTCGGGTCCTCGACGTACGAGAGCGGATGGAGCACGCTGAGCCGCCCCCGCGCGAGGTGCTCCCGCCCGCCGAAGGGATCGAGCAGGCCGAAGGCGCCCGACTCGAGCTCGATCGCCATGGCGTTCACGGTGAAGTCACGCCGGCGCAGGTCCTCGTCGATGGAGGCGGGCATCACGCGGGGCAGCGCGCCCCGCGTCTCGTACCGCTCGGCGCGCGCCGTCGCCACGTCGATACGGCCCGCGGCGGGCGTCTCCAGGGAGGCCGTCAGGAAGCGCTGGTGCTCCCGCAGCGTGCCGCCGAGCTCGCGCGCGAGCCGCCGGGCGACCGCGGGTCCGTCGCCCTCGACCACGACGTCGAGGTCGCGGCGGGCGACCGGCCCGCCGCGCCAGACGTCGCGGACCATGCCCCCGACGAGGAACGCCCGCGCGCCGTGCGCGCCCGCCGTCCGCCCGATCAGCTCGAGCAGGGTCCGCGTCTCGGCGGGGACGCTCCGGGCGACGCGCGCCGCTGCCGACGCGTGGGCCTCGCGCGCCGGACCCCGGCCGGACACGGCGCCGACGGGCCCCGTCCGCGCGCGCACGATCACGCACGGCGCGCCGGCGAGCAGCAGCCGCCGCGCCGCGACCTCCCCCGCCCGAGCGTCCACCGAGGGCAGCGCCCGCGCGACGGACGCCGCCGGGAGGTCGCCCGCGTCGAGCAGGCTCGCGCGCGCGAGGTCCTCGCGGAGGACGTAGCGCTCGCCCACGGCGAGGACGCCCGCGTCGCGCTTGCGCGCCAGCCCGAGCGCCTCGCGGACGGTGATCGCCGGCGGCGCCGCCACGACCGTCACGTCCACGACGTCGCCCGCGGCGACGCTCGCCTGCGGATACGCGTGGGCGCGCTTGGCCACGCTCAGGCCCTCGGGTGGAACCGCCGGTACATCCGCACGAGCGCGGAGGACGGCAGGTGGGTGTAGATCTGCGTGGTGGCGATGTCGGCGTGGCCGAGCATCGCCTGGACGGAGCGGAGGTCGGCGCCGCCTTCGAGCAGGTGGCTCGCGAACGAGTGGCGCAGCATGTGCGGCGAGACGCGGCCCCGGACGCCGGCGCGGGCCGCGGCGTGGCGCACGATCGCCCAGAGGGACTGGCGCGAGAGCGGCCCGCCGCGCGGGTTGACGAAGAGGCGGCCCGAGTCGCGCCGGCGCGTCGAG
>DATFVL010000007.1 GCA_035260325.1 Candidatus Methylomirabilota bacterium
ACGCGCTCGGGCGGATCCGGAGACTCGATCTCCAGCACCGTCTCCGCGCCCACCATCTCGCCGCGGATCGTGTCCTGGAGGACCGAGCCGGTGACGCGATAGCTCGCCTTCACGCGCATCCGCAGCCGGCCGACGCTCACCCTCAGCATGTGTCCATATCTGGACACCTGGGTCATGAGTCAGAACGCGATGGCGGCGCTGAAGTACATGAGCGGCGTGGGCGCGGAGCCCAGGCCGCCGAGGCTCGGCCCCTCGTCGGACGCGAACGTCATGTGGCCTTCCCCGGCCCGGCTCACCGTCGCGAGCTTCAAGAACGGGGTCACGGACGTCACGTCGGCCTCGAAGACGATCTCGCGCCGGGTGATCGTCGGGTCCAGCCCGCCTGGCACCTTGGTCATTCCGGCGCGAAGTATACCGCGGCGCTCAGGCGACGATCTCCATTCGAAGGCCGCGCCGGTCCCGCTCGGGCGCCGACGGGAAGACGCGCGCCCGCCCGGTGCGGATCCGCCGCGCACAGACGAGGAGCGCGACGGCGTCCACGATGTCGTCGCGCGCGACCGCGCCCCGCCCGAGCGCCCGCCGCACGCGCTCGGGATCGAACGCGGGGACGAACGGCTTCAGGATCTCGAGGCGCTCGCGCTCACCCGCGGGCGTCTTCTTCGAGTGCTCGAGCCCGCGCGCGCGCCCGGCCAGCACGGCGAAGATGACCTCGGGGTGGGCTTCGCGCACGCGGGCCTGGAGGGCCGGGGTCACGAGCCGGTCGGCCTCGGCGATCTTCGGCAGGATGTTCCACAGCTCGACCGAGATCCGGCGACCGGTCGCGCGGTGATTCCGCGCGCAGGCCTCGGCGTACGCGCGCGCGCCGAGCGCCGCGCGCGACGGCGCCGGAAAGACGCTGGAGGCGCGCGGCGCGCCGAGGAAGCGCCGCGCCTCCACGTCCGCAGCGCGGGGCGACGGTACCAGGCCGATGGGGATGTCGAGGGCGACCACCGCGCGCCCCGCGGCGGCCTCGCGGAGGGCGCCCCGGAGGTCGGGGGCGATCTCGAAGTCGAGCGCGCGGAGCCCGGGGCCGCTCGACGCGATCACCCAGCCGGCGCGGCAGCCGTCGATTCCGAGGAGCCGCACGCGGCGGGTCAGACGCTGCGGTAGTTCGTGAACTGGAGGGCGATCCCGAGGTCCTTGTCGCGCAGGAGCGCGATGACCTTCTGGAGATCGTCGCGGTTCTTGCCGGAGACGCGCACCTGGTCCGCCTGGATCGCGGCCTGGACCTTGAGCTTCGTGTCCTTGATGATCCGCACGATCTCGCGCGCCTTCTCGATCGGGATCCCCTGCTGGAGCGAGATCTTCTGGCGGAGCACGCCGCCGGAGGCCTGCTCGACCGTGCCGTACGTGAGCGCCTTCAGCGGGACGCCGCGCTTGTGCAGGCGTGACTGGAGGATGTCCACGACCGCCTTGAGCTTCATGTCGTCCGCGGCCGTGACGGTGATGTCGGTCTTCTCGAGCGTCAGCTCGTTCTTCGAGCCCTTGAGGTCGTAGCGCGTCTCGATCTCGCGGCGGGCCTGGTCGAGCGCGTTCGTGACCTCCTGCATGTCGATCTTGCACGCGATGTCGAAGGAGTTCTCGGCGGCCATGCGCGTCCCCCGTCTACCGCAGCGGCACCGTGGCGACGCCCTTCGGCACCTCGAACGCGAAGAGGCGGTCGGGGAGGCCCGTGTCGGTCGCGACCTTCGTGAAGCGCATCGTCACCGTGTTCTCGAACTGATCGTACACGATCGCCCGGCGCAGCTCCCACGTCTTCGCGTCCACCGAGAGGACGAGCCGCGCGAGCGTCGGCAGCGGGCGCTTGGGCGTGAGATCGAGCACCCAGTTGCCCTCGGCGTCGCGCGGCTGCGCCGGGTTCAGGAAGCGCACGCCGAACTCGGCGCGGAGCCGGCCGAGCCCCGCGAGGAAGCTCCCGGCCGGGCCAGCGAGCGCCTCCGGCGCCTCGCCCACGTTCACCTGGTTGAGCGCCGGCGTGTAGACCCAGAGCTTCTTGCCGTCCGAGACGATCTCCTGCGGCGTCGGCTCCTTGTACTCCCAGCGGAGCTTGCCGCCCTTCTTCAGATAGACCGCGCCCTGGGCGGGGATCGTCTGGTTCAGGCTCTTGTTGAAGGCCGTCTGCGTGAACTCGGCGCGGAGGTCCGTCATGCGGCCGTAGGCCGCCTCGAGGTCGCGGACGACGTCGTCCAGCGTCTGGGCCGCCGCGCTCGCCACGCTCGCGAGCACGAGGACGGCGGCGAGCACGTTGCGCATGGGGACACTTTACACTAGAGTCCGCGGGCGTGAGCGTCCCCGCCGTGCTCGCGCTCGACTTCGACGGCGTCCTCTGCGACGGCATGCGGGAGTACTTCGAGTCCGCGTGGCGCGCCTACCGGCGCCTGCGGGCGTCCGTCCCGCCGGCGCCGCCCGCCGGCCTCTTCGAGAGCTTCGCGCGGCTCCGGCCTCTCGTCGAGACGGGCTGGGAGATGCCGGTGCTGCTCCACGCCTTGAGCTCGGGTGCCTCCGCCGCGGCGCTCGAAAAGGAGTGGCGACTCGAGACGTGGCTCGAGGATCTCGGCGCCACGCGCGAGGCCGCCGCGGCGGCGCTCGACGCGGTGCGCGACGAGTGGATCGCCGCCGACGAGCGAGGCTGGCTCGACGCCCACCGCTTCTATCCCGGCGTGATCGAGCGCCTGCGGGCGCTCGACGGCGGGCCCGTCGCCGTCTACGTCGTCACCACCAAGGAAGGGCGGTTCGCTCGCCAGCTCCTGCGGCGCCAGGGCGTCGAGCTGCCGGACGGGCGCGTCTACGGCAAGGAGGCCCGCCGGCCGAAGCGCGCGATCCTCCGCGAGCTCGCCGGTGGCGGCGACGCCGCGCGCGTGTGGTTCGTCGAGGACCGGCGGGAGACCCTCGAGGACGTGAAGCGCGAGCCCGCGCTCGCCGGCGCCGAACTTTTCCTGGCCGCGTGGGGGTACAACACCGCGGACGATCGCGAGGCGGCGCGGCGCGACGGCCGGATCGTCCTCCTCTCCGTGGACCGCTTCCGCGGCGACTTCGCGCGCTGGCGCGAGGAGGATTGACAAGGCCCCGGCCCCACGCCTAACCCCAATCCGAAAATAGATGGGGCATGAAATGGCGGTCGGTATGAATCAAAAGGGCCTCCTGAGTGATCGAAAGGGACGACGTGCCCACGTCCATCCCTCTCCACAGGAGGCCCTTCTGATGCGCTTGAGCGTAGACAGCTTGCGACGAGTGGTCAAGCGAGATCTCGCGATCGAGTTCGTCCCGCAGCAGCTCACATCCTTCGGCGGCCTCGAACTGCTGCGGCGCTACGTGCAGCGGCTCGCGCTGCCCGCTCGGTTGCGTCGAGCGTGTGCGGCGCTGGGCGGTGACTACAGCGGGGCCAGCCTGAGTCTGCTGGTCCTCGCGCTCCTCTACGCGGGTGCTCGCCGCCTGGAGCACCTGCGCTATCTCGCCGGCGACCCGCTCATCACGCGGTTCTGTGGCTTGGCGCAGGTGCCGACGCCCCGGACCGTGAGCAACTGGCTCCAGCGCTTCACCCAGGAGCATCTGCGCCCCCTGGTGCAGCTCAACCACGACCTGGTCACGGAGGCCATCGCCCGGCTGAAGCTGCCGCGGCTCACCATCGATGTCGACGGCACCGTCATCCGCACCGGCGCGACCGTCGCCTGGGCGTTCCGCGGGTTCAATCCGCATCATCGGAAGGACCCGAGCTACTACCCGCTCGTGGCGCATCTCGCCCAGACCGGGCACATCCTGCGGCTCAAGAACCGGCCGGGCAATGTCCACGACTCCAAGCAGGCCGTGGCCTTCCTCCGCGAGCTCATCGAGAGCCTGCGCGGGCGGTTCGGCCAGGGCCTCCCGTTGGAGTTCCGCATGGACGCCGCCTTCTGCCAGCGCGAGGTCTTCCGCCTGCTGGCCGCCCGCGGCTGCACCTACGCCGTCAAGGTCGGCTACTGGAGCTGGCTGCCCCTCAAGCAACTGGCTGCGGCCCGCCAGCGCTGGGAGCCGCTCGCGCCCGGCGTCACGGGGTTCATGACCGACCTGCCGATCCCGCAGTGGAACCTCCAGCTGCGGGTGATGCTCTATCGCAAGCATGTGCAGCACGAGACCCCCAAGAACTTCCAGCTCGATCTCTTCACCCCGGACGACGGGCACTTCGAGTACTACGCCGTCGCCACGAACATGGCCCTCGGCCTGCCGGCCCTGTACGCCTTCGTCTGCGGGCGGGGCGCTCAGGAGAAGACCTTCGGGGAGCTCAAGGGCGAGTTCGCCCTCGACGTCGTGCCCACGCGCCACTACGGGGCCAACAGCGCCTGGCAGCAACTGAGCGTCCTCGCCCACAACGTCGCCCGGAGCTTCCAACTCGACACCCTCGCGGAACCCAAGCCCCGCTCGCGCAAGCGCACCTATGCCTACCTGCTCCGCAGCATGCGGACGCTACGCTTCCTGCTCATCGCGCGGGCCGGCCGCCTCACGCGCATCGACGGGCGCAACGTCCTGCGCCTGGCGGCCAACCCCGCCACCGAACAGCTCTATGCGAAAGTGGCCCATGCTCTGGCAGCCTGACTTATTTTCGGATTGGGGCTAGTACTCAACCAGTACGGGCTTTTCGCCCATCACAAAAAAGCAAACTTCCCGACACGACTCGGCCTGCTCGATGACGTCGGTCTCTTACCGAGAACCATTATCGCGAACCTCAACATCGAACGAAACGCTGTCGAGCACGAATATGATGTACCCACCGAGCGGCGCGTAGCAGAGGCCATCGATGTGGCGAAGCTCCTCCTGATGGCTACCGAGCGGATGGTCGAGCAGACACCACACGAGGTCATCGTCGGGT
>DATFVL010000008.1 GCA_035260325.1 Candidatus Methylomirabilota bacterium
CCGGAACACCTTCTCGTACGACTCGAAATGGATGTCCGATGCCCCCTTCTGGATCGCGTCCACCAGCACCATGTTCACCAGCTTCACCACCGGCGCCTCGTCCGCCGACTCCTTCAGCTCGAAGACGTCGACCTTGGCGCCGTCCTCGTCGCCCTCGACGACCTCGACGTTGGAGAGATCCGTCGACATGTCCTGCATGACGCTGGCGATCGCCTCGGTCTTCGACTCGTAGTGCCGGTCGATCGCCTTCTTGATCGCGGACTGCGAGGCGACGAGCGGCAGGACCTGGAGGTTCGTCATGAAGGAGATGTCGTCCAGCGCGAACACGTTGGTCGGGTCGGCCATCGCGAGCGCCAGCGAGTTGCCCATGCGCCGCACGGGCAGCACCTCGTACTTCTTCGCGATCGCGGGCGGCACGAGTTTCAGAACCTCCGTATCGACCACGAGCTGCGAGAGCGTGATCGACGGCACGCCGTACTGGCGGGAGAGGAACCCGATCAGCTGCTCCTCGTTGATGAAGCCGAGGCGGATCAGGATCGAGCCGAGCTTGTCGGTCGAGCCCTTCTGCTCGGCGAGGGCCTTCTGGAGCTGCTCCGGGGTGAGCAGGCCGTCGGCAACGAGGAGGTCCCCGAGCCGCCGGCTGACGGGGTGACTGAGCTTTACCTGCTGCGCCATCGTAGCCTACTACTGTACCGCACCCAGGCGTTTCAACGTATCTGTAAAGGCTTTGTAGGCGTCGTCCTGGTAGAGGACGAACGCGACCCGTCTGAGGCTCGACCCCCCCGCCCGGAGATGCTCGACGACCGCCTTCAGCATTGCATCCGCGCAGATGACCGGCGGGACGTGCCCGACGCCGGTCCCCAGCGCGGGGAGGGCCAGCGAGGTGATGCGATGCTTGGTCGCGAGACCGAGGACCGCCCGGGTGGTGGCGGCGATCCTGTCGCCGTCGGTCTTGAGATCAGGGCCCATGACGGCCGCGTGGATGACGTGCGTGGCCGCGAGGTTCCCCCCGGTCGTCAGGACGGCCTCCCCGACCTCGACGGGCCCCTGCCGCATCGCCTCCTCCTCGATGATCACGCCGCCCTTGCGCTTGATCGCGCCGGCCACGCCGGTGCCCATCGCGAGGGTGGGGTTCGCGGCGTTGACGATGGCATCGACCTCCCAGTCGGTGATGTCGCCGCGCTCGATCGAGATGGACGACGGGCCGACCTTGAGCTTCATGGCGCCGGTCGCTCCCGATCCTTGGCCGCCTCCCACGCCCGCTCGAGCTCGTCCTGCGGCACCGCGCCGAGCGACTTGCCTCGCGCCGTGAGGTCGGCCTCCATCTCCGTGAAGCGGCGCCGGAATTTCTCGATCGCGCCCTGGAGCGCCTCCTCGGCGTCGATCGAGGAGAGGCGCGCCACGTTCACGAGCGAGAAGAGCGCGTCGCCGAGCTCTTCCTGCACGCGCCGCGCCTCGCCCGAGGCGATGGCGTCGCCGGCCTCGCGAATCTCCTCCTCCACCTTGGCCCACGCGGCGCGCGCGTCCGGCCAGTCGAAGTTGACCCGCGCCGCCTTCGCCTGGAGTCGCTGCGCGCGTAGGAGGGAGGGAAGCGAGCGCGGGACGCCGGCGATGACCGACCGCCGCCGGCCGCTCGCCGCCGCCTCTTGCTGCTTGATCGCCTCCCACCGCGCGAGGACCTCCGACGAGGGGCCGGCGACGGCATCCCCGAACACGTGCGGGTGGCGGCGCACCATCTTGTCGATGAGGCGCCGCAGGAGATCGGCCATGGCGAACTCGCCCGCCTCGTCGGCCAGCCGGGTGTGAAAGACGACCTGGAACAGGAGGTCGCCCAGCTCCTCCTCGAGCTCGCCGGGGTTGCCGGCCTCGATCGCCTCGAGGACCTCATAGGCCTCTTCGATCAGAAAGGGCTTCAGGGAGGTCCGGGTCTGCTCGCGGTCCCACGGGCACCCGGCCGGACCGCGAAGCCGGGCCATAACGTCCAGGAGTCGGTCGAACAAAACACCGGGGGACTCGGTCATGTCCGTTCCTGAGGGTAAGCGATTATACAGCAGGGGTTTTCGCGTATGCTAGGTTCCGCCAAGATGGTTCCGGAAAACCCCGACGAGGCGTTCAAGGTCAGCGACCGCCGCCGCCGCTCGTCCGATGACGACCCTCCCGCGCCCGCCGCGGCCCCCGTCGAGGAGCCTCGGAGGCCGACGCCCGAGCCGTCGCTCGGCCCGGGCCCGGAGTCAGAACGCAACCTCGTCGGACTCTTCATGATGCTGGCGAGCTCCGCGGTCGTCTCGCTCGGCGACGCGCCCGATCCGATGACCGGCCAGCGGCACCGCGACCTCACGAACGCCGCCGACGCGATCGACCTGCTGATCCTTCTTCGCGAGAAGACCGAGGGCCACCGTACGCCGGAGGAGACGCAGGTCCTCGACGAGCTCCTCTACGATCTCCAGCTCCGCTACGTGAACGCTACGAAGCAGGCCGGACCACGACCCGCCCCCCCTCGACCGTGACGGCGTCGATTCCGTCCGGCATGCGCCAGCGAAGCACGCGAAGCGCGGCCGGATCGAGCAGCACGCGCAGCAGCACCGCGGGCACGCGCTGCCGGCCGACCGCGAACTGGGTGACCTCGAGCCTCAGGTAGCGTCGCTCCTTTCGCTCCGCGTCGGGCTCGAGCTGGGGACGGACGCGCACGCGGAGCCAGACGCGCCGGTCGAGCAGTTCGGCGGGGAGCATCGTGCCCAGCGCCGCGGCCGGCGGCTCCGCCACGAGGTAGCGCAGAGGGAGCCTCGCGCGGAAGTCGGCGACACCCCCCCGCATCAGGCGCACGCCGATGTCCGTCAGCGGTAGCTCTGCGCTCTCGGTGAGGTGGCGCGAGAGGAACGCGTTCAGCTCGCTCTCGGAGAGCACGATCGGCTCGGCGTCTCGCCGCCCCCGATGAGCGCCGCGACGCACGATCTCGAAGATCTTGTGCTGCGCCGTCACGCCTTCGGCCGCCGTCCCGCTCGGTGGCGGGCCGTCGGGTTGCCGGAGGGCCTCGATGCCCCCCCAGAAAACGCCGCCCGCCATCACGCCGAAGACCAGGAGGGTCAGGCACCCGAGGCATCCGAGCTTCATTCTCATGACCCTATCACCCATCCGGTGAGAGCCCATTCAATTCCGGTAGTTATGCTGATCCCGGCTTGGCTTGACATGTCATCACTCAGCTGATATATGAAGTGTGTACTCAAGTTGAATCGGCTCGCAGGCAGGCGGGCAAGACAGGAGGGAACCATATGGCTGTGGATCGTTGGCGTCCGTTCATGACCTTGGAGCGTTGGGAGCCTTTCAGCAACACGTCCGAGATTCAGGGCGAGATGAACCGTCTCTTCGACAGCTTCTTCGGGCGGCCGACGTCTGTCGCCACCGCCGAGGGCGCGCGTGTGTGGGCGCCCGTGTTCGACATGTACGAGACGAAGGACGAGCTCGTCCTGAAGGTCGAGCTGCCGGGGGTCCGGGAGAAGGACATCTCGCTCTCGATCACCGGCGACCTCCTCACCGTGAAGGGTGAGCGGGCGTTCGATCAGGAGCAGAAGGACGAGAACTACTTCCGCGCGGAGCGGGTCTACGGGAAGTTCGAGCGCACGATCCAGCTTCCGCTGCCCGTCCAGGCCGACCGCGTGACGGCGACCTATCGCGACGGGGTGCTCGAGGTGAAGCTCCCGAAGGCGGAAGAGGTCAAGCCGAAGGACATCAAGATCGACATTCTGTAACGCGCACGCGCGCCGTGCGGTGCGGGCCCACCCGGGCCCGCACCGGGGCGCGTCGGCGGAGGGAGACGGGACATGGCGAAGGTGATTGGCATCGACCTCGGGACGACCAACTCCGTGGTGGCCGTCGTCGAGGGCGGCAACCCGAGCGTGATCGCGAACCAGGAGGGTAGCCGCCTCACGCCCTCCGTGGTCGGCTTCACGAAGGACGGTGAGATCCTCGTGGGGCAGGTCGCCAAGCGGCAGGCGATCACGAACCCCGAGAACACGGTCTTCTCGATCAAGCGGTTCATGGGACGCCGTCACGACGAGGTGCTGCAGGAGATCAAGCTCGTTCCGTATAAGGTCGTCAAGGCCTCGAACGGCGACGCGCGGGTCGAGATCCGCGGCAAGCAGTACTCGCCGCCCGAGATCTCCGCCATGATCCTCCGGAAGCTCAAGGAGGCGGCCGAGGCCTATCTGGGCGAGAAGGTCACCCAGGCCGTCATCACCGTTCCCGCCTACTTCAACGACAGCCAGCGGCAGGCCACGAAGGACGCCGGCAAGATCGCCGGCCTCGAGGTCCTCCGCATCATCAACGAGCCGACCGCGGCCGCGCTCGCGTACGGCATGGACAAGAAGAAGGACGAAACGATCGCGGTCTACGACCTCGGCGGCGGGACGTTCGACATCTCGATCCTCGAGATCGGCGAGGGTGTCTTCGAGGTCAAGGCGACCAACGGCGACACCCATCTCGGCGGCGATGACTTCGACCAGTGCGTGATCAACTGGATCGCCGAGGAATTCAAGAAGGAGCACGGCATCGACCTCCAGAAGGACCGCATGGCGCTGCAGCGGCTGAAGGAGGCCGCGGAGAAGGCGAAGTGCGAGCTGTCGACGACCCTGCAGACCGAGATCAACCTGCCCTTCATCACGGCCGACGCGAGCGGCCCGAAGCACCTCGTGCTCACGCTCACGCGGGCGAAGCTCGAGGCCCTCGTGGCCGACCTGATCGAGCGCACGCTCGGCCCGTGCCGCCAGGCGATGCAGGACGCCGGCGTGACCCCGAAGGACATCGACGAGGTCATTCTCGTCGGCGGCCAGACGCGCATGCCGAAGGTGCAGGAGGTCGTGAAGCAGCTCTTCGGCCGGGAGCCGCACAAGGGCGTGAACCCGGACGAGGTGGTGGCGGTGGGCGCGGCGGTCCAGGGCGCGGTCCTCACCGGCGAGGTGAAGGACCTCCTCCTGCTCGACGTGACGCCCCTCTCGCTCGGCATCGAGACGCTGGGCGGCGTGACGACCGTGCTGATCCCGCGGAACACGACGATCCCGACGAAGAAGAGCGAGGTGTTCACGACCGCGGCGGACAACCAGACGTCGGTCGAGGTGCACGTGCTCCAGGGCGAGCGCCAGATGGCACGCGACAACCGGACGCTCGGAAAGTTCCACCTCGTCGGCATGCCGCCGGCGCCCCGCGGCATGCCGCAGGTCGAGGTGACGTTCGACATCGACGCCAACGGCATCCTGAACGTCACCGCGCAGGACAAGGGCACGGGCAAGCAGCAGAACATCACCGTGACCGCGTCGTCGGGCCTCACCAAGGACGAGATCGACAAGATGGTGAAGGACGCCCAGGCGAACGCCGCCGAGGACGCGAAGCGCAAGCAGGAGATCGAGGTCCGCAACCAGACGGACTCGCTCGTCTACTCCACCGAGCGCAGCCTCGCGGAGCACGGCGCGAAGCTCGCCGAGGCGGACAAGAAGGCGATCGACGACGCGCTCGTGGAGGCGCGCGAGGCGCTGAAGGGCGAAGACACCGAGCGCATGACGCGGGCCCAGGAGACCCTGACGCGCGCGGCGCACAAGCTGGCGGAGGTCATGTACCGCGAGGCCCAGGCGGAGGGTCCCGGGGCCGCCGGCGCGAAGGCCGGCGACGGCCGCAGCGCGTCCGGCCCCAAGGAGGGTGAGGTCGTCGACGCCGATTTCGAGGACCTGGGCGAGAAGAAGAAGTAGGTCGCGATGCGGCGCGACTATTACGCGGTGCTGGGGGTCGTGGCCACGGCGGGACCGCGCGAAGTGCGCCAGGCGTTCCGGCGCCTGGCACGGCAGTACTCGCCCGACGTCAATTTCTGGGACGCCCAGGCCCGCGCCCTGTTCGAGGAGATCTCCGAGGCCTACCGCGTGCTGAGCGACCCGGCCGCGCGCACCATGTACGACCGGTTCGGCACGGCCGTCCTGGGCGACGCCGCGCTGCCTGCCGGACGGCGCGGCGAGGACGCGCACGTCGCGGTGGAGCTCGAGTTCGCGCAGGTCGTGCGCGGCGCGCGGACGCGCGTCGACGTGCAGCGCTTCTCGCCGTGCGCCGCGTGCGGGGCGTCGGGCCAGGCGGCGGGCGCCCGCTGCGCCGCGTGCGCGGGGCGCGGCGTTCGGCAGCGGCTCGAGGCCGTCGACGTCGAGATCCCGGCCGGCGCCGATACGGGCGCGCAGATCCGCGTCGCGGGCGAGGGCCACGCGGGTCCGTTCGGAGGGCCGCGCGGCGACCTGGTGGTCAGCACGCGGGTCCGCGAGCACCCGTTCTTCCGGCGCAAGGGCGAGAGCGTCCACTGCGAGGTGCCGATCAGCGTCTGGGAGGTGCTGCTCGGCGCGCGTATCCGGGTGCCGACGCCCGCCGGCGAGGCGGTGCTCGTCGTCCCGCCCGGCGCGACCGGCGGGCAGGTGTTCCGGCTCCGCGGGCAGGGGCTGCCGCGCCTCGCGGGCGAGGGGACCGGCGACCTCTACGTCACGATCGGCATCGAGGTGCCGACCGGGCTCGACGCGCGGACTCACGACCTCGTGCGGCAGCTGGAGCGGCTGATGCCGATGGAGCCCCGCGCGACGCTCGCGCGATTCCGGGGGGGTGCGGCGTGAACGACCGCGGCAAGCCTCGCTACATGATCGGGGTCGTCGCCGAGATGCTGGCCGTCCATCCCCAGACGCTCCGGTTCTACGAGAAGAAGGGGCTGGTGCGCCCGAGCCGGACGGTCGGGCGGACGCGCATGTACTCTCAGGAGGACGTGGACGAGCTCGCGCGCCTGCTCCGGCTCACGCGCGACCTCGGCGTGAATCTCGCGGGCACCGAGATCATCCTAAAGATGAGACGCCGGATGCTCGAAATGCAGAAGCAGATCGAGGACCTGCTCGCGTACGTCCGCGAGGACGGCGGCGAGCCGAAGCGCGAGACGGCGCAGGAACCCCGCGAGGCGCTCGTGCGGGCGGCCTCCGGACAGCTCGGGCCCGTCGACCTCTTCTGAGTCGAGCCTCCGGCCGAAAAGGAGAGCCATGACCGACGTTCCGGACATCCTCGGCATCCTTCCGCTCCGGGGGACGGTGATCTTCCCGCAGGCGGTGGTGCCGCTCGCCGCCGGCCGGCCCTCGTCCGTGCGGCTGATCGAGGAGGCGCTCCAGGGCAGCCGCGTCGTGGGTGCGATCATGCAGCGCGCCGCGACGGAGGACAACCCCCGCGCCGGCGGCCTGCACGCGGTCGGCACGGTCGCCGTCATCCACAAGGCGCTGAAGCAGGCCGACGGCACGTTCCGCCTCATCGTCGAGGGGCTCGCGCGTTTCCGTATCGTCGAGATCGTCCAGGAGACGCCGTTCCTGCGCGCCCGGATCGAGCGTGTCCCGGAGGACGGCGGTGCCGGCTCGCTCGAGACCGAGGCGCTCGCCCGGAGCGCGTCGTCGCTGTTCCAGAAGGTCGTGTCGCTGTCGCCGGCGCTGCCGGACGAGCTGGCGAACATCGGCGCGTCGGCCGAGGGGCCCGGCGCGCTCGGCGACCTGATCGCCGCGTCGCTGCCGACCCTGCCCACCGCGCTCAAGCAGGAGCTGCTCGAGACGGTGAGCGTCGCCGAGCGCCTGAAAAAGCTCGTCGGCGCGCTCAGCAAGGAGGCGGAGGTCCTCGAGCTCGGGTCGAAGATCCAGTCCGAGGTCCAGTCGGAGGTCTCGAAGACGCAGCGCGAGTACTACCTGCGCGAGCAGATGAAGGCGATCCAGAAGGAGCTCGGCGAAAGCGACGAGCGCACGCAGGAGATCGACGCGCTCCGCGAGAAGATCGAGTCGGCCGGGATGCCCGAGGAGGCGCGGACGGAGGCGCTCCGGGAGCTCGACCGGCTCGCGAAGATGCCGCCCGCGGCCGCCGAATACACGGTGGCGCGGACGTACATCGACTGGCTCGTGACGATGCCGTGGCGGCAGGAGACGACCGACAGCGTGGACATCGAGCCGGCGCGCCGGATCCTCGACGAAGACCACGAGGGGCTCGAGAAGGTCAAGGAGCGCATCCTGGAGTACCTCGCGGTGAAGAAGATCCGGCCGTCGGGCAAGGACCCGATCCTCTGCTTCGTCGGCCCGCCCGGCGTCGGCAAGACCTCGCTCGGCCGCTCGATCGCCCGGGCGCTCGGCCGCAAGTTCCACCGCATCTCGCTCGGCGGCATGCGCGACGAGGCCGAGATCCGCGGGCACCGGCGCACCTACATCGGCGCGCTCCCCGGCCAGATCATCCAGGGACTGCGCCGCGCGGGGACGAGGAACCCCGTCTTCATGCTCGACGAGGTCGACAAGCTCGGCATGGACTTCCGGGGCGACCCGGCGTCGGCGCTCCTCGAGGTCCTCGACCCCGAGCAGAACGTGTCGTTCCGCGACCACTACCTCGACGTGCCGTTCGACCTGTCGCGCGTCCTGTTCGTGACGACGGCGAACGTGCTCGACACGGTGCCCGCGGCGCTGCGCGACCGCATGGAGGTTCTCCCGCTCGCCGGCTACACCGAGGAGGAGAAGATCGCGATCGCGCAGAAGCACCTCGTCCCGAAGCAGGCGCGCGCGCACGGGCTCGAGCCCGGGACGGACGTCGCGTTCACCCCGGAGGCGCTCCGGCTCCTGGCCCGCGGCTACACGCGCGAGGCCGGCGTGCGGAGCCTCGAGCGCGAGATCGCGAGCGTCTGCCGCAAGCTCGCGCGCCGGCGCGCGGAGGGGCACGCACAGCCCGTCCAGGTCACGCCGGACCTCGTCACGTCGTTCCTCGGCGTGCCCCGGTTCGAGCTCGAGGAGCTCGAGGAGCGGACGCGCGTGCCCGGCGTGTCGATCGGGCTCGCGTGGACGCCGGCGGGCGGCGACATCCTGTTCGTCGAGGCGACGCGGATGAAGGGCAAGGGCGGGTTCACCCTCACAGGGCAGCTCGGCGACGTCATGAAGGAGTCGGCGCAGGCCGCGCTCTCCTGGGTGCGCTCGCACGCCGGCGCCCTCGGCATCGATCCCGACTTCTGGGAGACGTCCGACGTCCACGTCCACGTCCCGGCCGGCGCCATCCCAAAGGACGGCCCGTCGGCCGGCGTCACGATGACGGCCGCGCTCGTCTCGCTCCTCACGGGCCGCCGCGTGCGCGCGGGCCTCGCGATGACAGGCGAGGTGAGCCTGGCCGGCCGCGTGCTCCCGGTCGGCGGCATCAAGGAGAAGGTGCTGGCGGCCCACCGCGTCGGCGTCCGCACGCTGATCCTGCCGAAGCGGAACGAGAAGAACCTGCTCGAAGACGTGCCGCCGGCGGTGCGGGATGCGCTGACGATCCATCTCGTGGACGCCGTGGAGGACGTCATCCGGCTCGCGCTGGAGGCCGCACCGGCGCCCGCCGCACCGCGCTCACCGGCGTTCGCGCCCTGACTTTCCGGAACCCGGTGAATCGCGCCTTGACAGGGGTACGAGGGCGTCCGCTACCATGAACGGGTGAGACGCTTGCTGCTGTCCCTGGGTGCGGTCGCCGCCCTCGCGACCGCGTCACCGGCCGACGCCGAGATGTACAGGCTCCGCGGCGCGGACGGCAGCGTCCACTTCACGAACGCCCCGACCGATCCGCGCTACCGCCGCATGGGCATCGGCTCCGGGACCTCCGCGGGATGGCTCAGGGTGCCCGGCGGCGACCCCGCGGGGTACACGACGGAGATCCGCGAGGCCGCGGAGCGCTACGGGGTGCCCGAGAAGCTGGTGAGCGCGGTCATCCGCGTCGAGTCCGCGTTCAACCCGCGCGCGGTGTCGCGGAGCGGCGCCCGGGGCCTCATGCAGCTCATGCCCGAGACGGCGTCGGTCCTCGGCGTGCGCAACAGCTTCGATCCGCGCCAGAACATCGACGGCGGCGTCCGCCACCTGCGCGCGATGCTCACGCGCTTCCCGAACAACCTGCCGCTGGCACTCGCGGCGTACAACGCGGGCGACAGGGCGGTGTACGCCTACCAGGGGATCCCGCCGTACGTGGAGACGCGCGACTACGTGTCCCGCGTCCTCCACCTCTTCGACGGGAATCTGGACGGCCTCTCGCACACCGCCGTGTACCGTCGCATCGAGAACGACGGCACGATCACCTACACGAACATCCCGCCCCGGGGCCGCCGCGACTAGCGGCGCCGGGCCGGGGACCCGCCGGCCCTAGCGAAGCAGCTTCGAGATCTCGCGGAAGGCGTCCGTGTCGGCGCGCCCGAGGAGCTGGAACACGACCGTCTCGGTCGCCGTGACGACGGCGCCGGCCTGCCGGACCTGCGCGAGCCCGAGGTCGAAGTTCGCGGACGTGCGCGAGCAGACCGCGTCGGCGACGACGGACACCCGGAAGCCCTGGCGCAGCAGGTCGAGCGCGGTGAGCAGGACGCACACGTGCGCCTCGATCCCGGTGAGGATGACCGGCTCGGCGCCGAGCGCCTTGAGGCGGCCCGTGAACCCGTCGGCGCCGCAGCACGAGAACGCGGTCTTCTCGAGCGGCGTCACGTCGTCGAGGAGCGCACGCAGCTCGGGCAGCGTCCGGCCGAGGCCGCGCGGGTACTGCTCCGTGACGACGACGGGAACGGCGAGGCGCCGCGCGGCCGCGCCGAGGATCTTGATGTTGCGGATCGTGTCGTCGCGAAGCTCGGCGTCCATGGCGTTGAACAGCCGCTCCTGCACGTCGATGATCACGAGGACCGGCTGCTGCGGCATGCCCCCTCCAGCGGGGTGGGTTCGATCGCGCCCTATCTTCTCACGCGCGCCAGGCGCGGTCGAGGCCGCGGTACTGGATCGCCTCCGCGCAGTGCTCCGGCGCCAGGCGCTCGGCGCCCGCGAGGTCGGCGATGGTCCGCGCCACCTTGAGCACGCGGTCGTGGCCGCGCGCCGAGAGGCCCAGGCGGCTCACAGCCTGCGCCAGGAGCCGCTCGGCCTCGGGCGGCGGGGCGCCGAAGCGCCGCGCCTGGCGCGCGGACATGTCGGCGTTCGCGCGGAGGCCGGTGCCGCGGAAGCGCTCCCACTGGCGCTCGCGCGCGCGGAGCACGCGGTGGCGCACGCTGGCGGAGGACTCCGCGGACGCGCCGCCCCCGAGGTCGGCCGCGGCCAGGGCGGGCAATTCGACGTGGAGGTCGATCCGGTCGAGGAGCGGGCGCGACAGGCGGCCGAGGTAGCGGCCCCGCTCGCCGGGCGTGCAGAGGCAGCGGTCGAGCGAGGGG
>DATFVL010000009.1 GCA_035260325.1 Candidatus Methylomirabilota bacterium
AGGAAGCAGGTCACGGTGGTGCCCCGTCCCTCGGCGGACTCGAGCTGGATCGCGCCGCGATGCTCCTCGAGGATCCGGTGGCAGATCGCGAGGCCGAGCCCGAGGCCCTTGTCCTTGGTCGTGAAGAACGGGTCGAAGATCTTGGCGCGCGCCGCCGCCGGAATCCCGGCGCCCTCGTCGGCGATGATCGCCTCCACCATGTTCCGCTGGCCCGCGCCGAGGTCCATCTTGCCGAACAGTGGGTTGAGGCTCACGCGCGTCGTGAGCGTGAGTCGGCCGCCGTCCTTCATGGCGTCCAGCGCGTTGCGGACGAGGTTGTGGAAGACCTGGAGCAGGCGGTCCTCGTCGCCGAGGATCGGCGGGAGGCTCGGATCGTAGCGGCGGACGATCGTGACGCCGCCCTCGCGCGCGCCCTCCTCGGCGAGCAGCGCGACGCGCTCGAGGAGCTGGTGGAGGTTCAGCGGGACGAGGCGGAGCTGGACCGGACGCGCCAGGTCGAGGAGCATCTCGATGCTCCGGTTCACCCGGTCCACCTCGGTGAGGAGCACGTCCGTGTACTCGGTGAGCCGTGACTCGGGGCCGAGCTCGCGCCGGAGGAGCTGCACGGCGCCGCGGATCGCGCCGAGGGGGTTCCGGATCTCGTGGGCCAGCCCCACCGCCATGCGGCCGGCCGCGGCGAGCGTCTCGCCGCGCCGCACCTCGGCCTCGAGCTGGCGGATACGCGAGAGGTCGCGCAGGACGGCGACGGCGGCCGCCACGGTGCCGTCGTGGCCGAAGAGCGGCGCCGTGACGATCGAGACCGGCACCGCCTTGCCGTCCGGCCGCTCCACGAGCGCCTCGGGCTCGGACCGGCTCTCGCCCGTCGCGAGCGTCTCGCCGAGCCGGCGGACGATGGACGCCTCGGCCGGAAAGAGCTCCTTCACCAGGCGTCCCTCGGCGCGGCGGGCCGAGCGCTCGGTCAGCACCTCGGCCGCGGAGTTCCAGAAGACGATGCGGAGGCTCGTGTCCACCGCGATGACCGCGTCGGGCAGGCCCGCCAGCACCGCCTCGTAGTTCATGACGCCAGCGCCCAGTCGGGGATGGCGTTCAGCGTCAGGTCCGCGCGCTCGCCGGCACGCAGGCGCTCCGTCCCCGCGGCGGTGATCATCGCCGCGTTGTCCGTGCAGAGCCGGGGCGGCGGGACGTGGAGCGTGAGGCCGTGTTCCGCGGCCTCGGCCGCGAGCCCCGCGCGGAGGGGGCCGTTCGCCGCGACGCCGCCCGTCAGCACGAGGCGCTTCACCCCGAGGCGGAGCGCGGCCTTCACCGACTTCCGCACGAGCGTCTTCACCACCGCGGCCTGGAACGAGGCGGCGACGTCGGCGACCTGCTGGGCGGACAGCGGCGCCTGGCGCTTGACGTAGAGCGACACCGACGTCTTGATGCCGCTGAACGAGAAGTCGGGCGCGCGGTCGGTCATGTGCGCGAGCGGGAAGGTGATCGCCTTCGGGTCGCCGGAGGCCGCCGTCCGCTCGATGACCGGCCCGCCCGGGAAGCCGAGGCCGAGGAGCTTCGCGACCTTGTCGAACGCCTCGCCGGCCGCGTCGTCACGCGTCTGGCCGACGAGCGTGTAGGCGAGCGGTGCCCGGGCGTGGTAGAGCGCGGTGTGGCCGCCCGAGACGACCAGGGCGAGGAACGGGTGCGCCGGCGGATCGTCTGTGAGGAACGCGGCGTAGATGTGGCCCTCGAGGTGGTTCACGCCGACCAGGGGCTTGCCGTGGACCCAGGCGAGCGACTTCGCGACGGCGCAGCCCACGAGCAGGGAGCCGACGAGCCCCGGACCCTGGGTGACGGCGATCCCGTCGAGGTCCGGCACCCCGACGCCGGCGTCGGCGAGCGCCTGCTCCACGACGGGCACGATGACCTCGAGGTGGCGCCGCGAGGCGAGCTCGGGGACGACGCCGCCGTAGGGCGCGTGGATCGCGTCCTGCGAGGCGACGACGCTCGACCGCACGCGCCGCCCGTCGACGAGCACCGCCGCGGCCGTCTCGTCGCACGAGCTCTCGATTCCGAGCACAAGCATCGCTTCTATCTCAGGCCACCCTCGGCTCGATCCGGCCTCGCGGACCCCGCTACAAAAGACAAGGGCGACGCGGCCGCCGCTCCGGCCCGCGTCGCCCCCGGACGCGCGCGGAACCCTACTGCGGCCGCGCCTGGACCTGCGTCGGCGGACGCTGCTGTTCGATGATGCGCATGGTCTTGATCACGTCGATCGCCCGCTGGACCTGGACGTCCCGCCGGAGCTCCTCCGCCGGCTCGAGCGCGGCCTGGACGCGGTCGCGTGGCGTCTGCTCCTTCGGCACCTCGACCACGATGTCGGGCGTGATGCCCTTGCCGTGGATCGAGCGGCCCTTCGGCGTGTAGTACTTCGCGGTCGTCAGCCGGAGCCCCGACCCGTCGGAGAGCGGGATGATCGTCTGCACCGAGCCCTTGCCGAAGGTCTGCGTGCCGACGATGATCGCGCGCCCCCAGTCCTGCAGCGCCCCCGCGACGATCTCCGAGGCGGACGCGCTGCCCTGGTTCACCAGGACGACCATGGGCAGGTTCGGGTACGACTTCTTCGCGTGCGCCGAGAAGCGCATGTTCTGGTTCCGCACGCGCCCCTCCGTGTAGACGACCAGCTTGCCCTCGTCGATGAAGTCCTCGGTCACCTCGACCGCCGCCGTGAGGAGGCCGCCGGGGTTGTTGCGGAGGTCGAGGACCAGCGCCTTCATGCCCGCCTTCGCCGCCTTGTCGAGCGCGGCCGACATGTCGCCGGGCGACTGCTCCTGGAACTGGCGGAGCTTGAGGTAGGCGATACCGCCGCCGAGGTCCTGGGTGCGCACCGACTGCACGCGGATCTGCTCGCGCGCGATCTCGAAATCCTTCGGCTCGTTCCAGCCCTCGCGCGCGATGGTGATCGTCACCTTCGTGCCGGGCTTGCCACGCATGCGCTTGACGGCGTCGGAGAGCTGCATGTCCTTCGTGGAGAGGCCGTCGATCTTGACGATCCGGTCGCCGGTCTGGAGCCCCGCGCGGTACGCCGGCGTGCCCTCGATCGGCGAGACGACCGTGAGGATGTCGTCCTTCAGCGTGATCTCGATGCCGAGGCCGCCGAAGCTCCCCGAGGTCTCGACCTGCATCTCGCGGTAGCTCTCGGGATCGAGGAACGAGCTGTGCGGATCGAGCCCGCGCAGCGTCCCCTTGATGGCGCTGTAGATGAGGTCCTTCGGGGACACCTCGTCCACGTACTGGTTCTGGACGATCGAGAGCACTTCCGTGAACAGCCTGAGCTGCTCGTACGTCGCGCCGCTGTCCGTCCCCTTGCTCACCGCCGAGCCGCCGAGCGACAGCGTCAGCACGACGAGCAGTGCGCCGATCACGAACGCTTTCTTCATGGAGTCCCCCTCATCGCGATCCCCGCGCTACCCCCGCTGGCGGAGCCAGTCCGCCGGATCCTGGGCCTTCCCTTGATAGCGCACCTCGAAGTATAGCCGAGGGCCCGTGAGCGAGCCCGTGTCGCCGACGGTCCCGATCCGCTGTCCCTGCCTGACGTCCTCGCCCTCCTTGACCTCGATCTCCGCGACGTGGGCGTAGAGCGTGTAGTACTCGTTGCCGTGATCCAGGATGATCAGGTTGCCGTAGCCCTTGAACCACCCCGTGTAGATCACATTGCCCGCGTAGACGGCCGCGACGTCCTTGCCCTCGGGCGCCTCGATGTCCACGCCATTCCGGAAAGTCCGCGTGCCAAAGCGCGGGTGAACCTGGGCGCCGAACGACGCCACGATGCGTCCCTCGGTCGGCCACGGCAGCCGCCCGCGGAGGGTCCCGAACCCCACGCTCGGCGGCTCGACGCCGCCCTTCGGCGGCGGGATCTTCGCCAGCTTCCTCTGCTTGGCCTGGAGCTCGCGGATGAACGCCTCGAGGCGCTTCGAGGCCTCGGTGAGCTCGCCCACCATGCGCTCGTGGTAGACCCGCTCGTCACGCACCTTCGCGAGGAGCACGCGGCGCTTGGCGCCGTCGCGGTCCACCTCGGCCTGCTCGCGCTGGGCATCGGCGTGCAGGCCCCCCAGCTCCCGCTGGCGCGTCTCCTCCCGGCCCTTGCGGTCCGCCAACTTCTCTGACGTTCCACGATACTCCTGGATCAAGCGAGCGTCCAGGGCGGCGAGGTTCGTGAGGTGGCGGACGGCCGCCGCCCGGGCGATCGGGTCGTCGTGGCTCAAGATGACGGGGAGCGCGCCGCCCTGGGCGTGGACGCGGTACATCGCGCGGAGCCGCCGGGCGAGCGCCTCCTCCTGCCAGGCGCGCTGGCTCTCGAGGCGCGTGATCTCGACGCGCAGCACGGTGACGTCGCCCTGGGTGCGCTTGATCCGCGCCTCGAGCCGGTGCACCTCGGCCTGCTTGGCGGCCAGGCGCCGCTCGATCTGCTCGAGCTCGGCGAGCAGCGAGGTCTCGCGCGCGCGCGCGGCGGCGGCCTTCGCGCGCTCCTCTTTCAGGCGCTGCTGCGTCTGCTGGAGCTTCTTCTGCTCGCTCGTGACCGGATCCTCGCGCTTCGGTTGCTGCGCGCCCACGGGCGCCGCGAGCGCGA
>DATFVL010000010.1 GCA_035260325.1 Candidatus Methylomirabilota bacterium
GAGGCCGAGATCCGGCAGCAGAAGATCAGCACGCTGGGCAAGGCTGACCTGCGCCGCTACAAGCAGCTTGGCTTCGCCGATCGCCGCCTGGCGGCGCTGCTCAACATCAAGGAAAGCTCGGTGCGCGCGCGCCGGCACAAGCTGGGCATCCGCCCGGTGTACAAGCGCGTCGATACCTGCGCCGCCGAGTTCGAAAGCTACACGCCCTATCTCTACTCGACCTACGAGGAGGAGGACGAGGCGCCGCGGACGGACCGCCCCAAGGTCATCATCCTCGGCTCGGGGCCGAACCGCATCGGTCAGGGCGTCGAGTTCGACTACTGCTGCGTCCACGCCGCGTTCGCGCTCCGCGACCTCGGCGTGGAGGCGATCATGGTCAACTGTAACCCCGAGACGGTCTCGACCGACTACGACACCTCCGACCGGCTCTACTTCGAGCCGCTCACGCTCGAGGACGTGCTCAACATCGTCGAGAAGGAGCGGCCGCTCGGCGTCGTCGTCCAGTTCGGCGGCCAGACGCCGCTCAAGCTCGCGGTGCCCCTGCAGGCGGCGGGGGTGCCGATCCTCGGCACCTCGCCCGACGCGATCGACCGCGCCGAGGACCGCGAGCGCTTCAACGCGCTCATCCGCGAGCTCGGCTTGAACCAGGCGGCGGGCGCCACCGCGCGCTCGCTCGCCGAGGCGCAGACGATCGCCTCCGGGATCGGCTACCCCGTGCTCGTGCGCCCCTCGTACGTCCTCGGCGGGCGCGCGATGCGGCTCGTGTACGACGACCGCGACCTCTCCCAGTACATGCGCGAGGCGGTGCGCGTGTCGCCCGAGCACCCGGTGCTCATCGACAAGTTCCTCGAGGACGCGATCGAGATCGACGTGGACGCGGTCGCCGATCCCGAGCGCGTGATCGTCGGCGGGGTCATGGAGCACATCGAGAAGGCCGGCGTCCACTCGGGCGACGCCGCCTGCGCGCTCCCGCCCTACTCGCTCGGTGAGGACCAGATCCGGGCGCTCTGCGAGCAGACGAAGGCGCTGGCGAAGGCGCTCTCGGTCGTGGGCCTCATCAACGTGCAGTTCGCGATCCGCCAGGAGACGATCTACGTCCTCGAGGTGAACCCGCGCGCCTCGCGCACCGTGCCGTTCGTCTCGAAGGCGATCGGCACGCCGCTCGCGAAGCTCGCCACGCGCGCGCTGCTCGGCCGGTCGCTCGAGCCCTGGGCGGGGATCGAGACACGCGAGCTCGCCCACATCGCGGTGAAGGAGTCGGTCTTCCCGTTCGTGAAGTTCCCGGGCGTGGACGCGGTCCTCGGGCCGGAGATGAAGTCCACCGGCGAGGTCATGGGGATCGATCGCGACTTCCGCAAGGCGTACCTGAAGGCGCAGATCGCCGCCGGCTCGGTGCTGCCCGCCTCGGGCAAGGTCTTCATCTCGGTGAAGAACCGCGACAAGCGGCTCGTGATGACGCTCGCCAAGCGTCTCGTCGAGATGGGCTTCTCGATCGTCGCGACGGCGGGCACGGCGCGCGTCCTCGAGCGTCACGGGATGACCGCGGACCTCGTCCACAAGGTCGCCGAGGGCTACCGCCCGAACGTCCTCGACCTCATGAAGCAGGGCGAGATCGCGCTCGTCTTCAACACGCCCGAGGACGGGCGCGGCCGGCAGGATTCCTACATGATCCGGCGGACCGCGGTGACGCAGAACATCCCCTACTACCTCACGATGGACGGCGCCCAGACGGCGATCGCCGCGATCGAGGCGCTGCTGAAGGGCGAGCAGCAGGTGCTGAGCCTGCAGGAGTACCACGCTGAAACCCGCTGACCGGCTCCTCGTCGCCCTCGACGTCGAGGGCCTCGGCGAGGCGGAGGCGCTGATGGGCCGGCTCGCCGGTGTCGTCACCGGCTGCAAGATCGGCACGCAGCTCTTCACCGCCGCGGGGCCGGCCGCCGTCGAGGCGGCGCGGAAGCGCGGTCTGCGGGTCTTCCTCGACCTCAAGTACCACGACATCCCGAACACGGTCGCCGGCGCCGTGCGCGAGGCGACGCGCCTCGGCGTCTTCATGCTGAACGTCCACGCGTCGGGCGGGCTCGCGATGATGCGCGCCGCCGCCGAGGCCGCGACGAAGGCGGCGCGGGACTTCGGCGTGCCGCGCCCGCTCTGCCTCGGGGTGACGGTGCTGACGAGCCTCGACCGCGCGACGCTCGAGCGCGAGGTCGGGGTGACGGCGAGCGTCGAGGCCCACGTCCTGCGTCTGGCCGAGCGCGCGCGCGAGGCGGAGCTCGACGGATGCGTCGCCTCGCCGCGCGAGATCCGGATGCTCCGGGTGGCGCTCGGCAACCGCTGGGTGATCGTGACGCCGGGCATTCGCCCGGCAGAACGCGCCGACGACCAGGCGCGCGTCGCCACGCCGCGCCAGGCCCGCGATGCCGGCGCCGACTACCTCGTGGTCGGCCGCCCGATCACCGCCGCGGCCGATCCGGCCGCCGTGGCGCGCGACATCGTGAGTCAGCTGGAATGAATCGCGCCGTGCGGAACGCAGCCGCCACGCACCTGGATCAGGGCACGCCCCGAGTGCCCCCGGCCTCGCGGCGCTCGATGGAATGAATCGCGCCATGCGGAACGCAGCCGCCACGCACCTGGATCAGGGCACGCCCCGAGTGCCCCCGGCCTCGCGGCCCCCGCTCCAGTGACCGAACGGGAGACGCTCGCCCTCTACGAGAAGACCGGCGCACTCATGCGCGGCCACTTCCGGCTCACGTCGGGGCTCCACTCGGACGTCTACCTCCAGTCGGCGCTCGTCCTCCAGTTCCCCGAGCACGCCGCCGCCCTCGGCGCGGCGCTCGCCATGCCCTTCCGCGAATCCGCGACCGCCACGGTGCTGGCGCCCGCGATCGGTGGCATCCTCGTCGCCCACGAGGTGGCGCGCGCCCTCGGTTGCCGCTGCCTCTTCACCGAGCGCGAAAACGGCGTCATGACGCTGCGCCGCGGCTTCGCGCTCGCGCGCGGCGAGCGCTGCCTCATCGTCGAGGACGTCATCACCACCGGCGGCTCCACGCGCGAGGTCGTCACGTGCGTGGAGCAGGCGGGCGGCGTGGTGGTGGGCGTCGGCTCGCTGATCGACCGCTCGGGCGGCGTCGCGCGGTTCGGCGTCAAGCGCGTCGCGCTGGCAACCGTTCAGGCCAGGACCTGGAAGCCCGAGGAGTGCCCGCTCTGCAAGACCGGCTCGCCGGCGATCAAGCCCGGCAGCCGCGCCTGATCACGGCAGCCGGATCTCGCCTTTTACGCACGACGCGGACGAACTACGGGAGTCTCACGGCGTGATACGCACCGATCGGGTTCCCCGACGCCCCCGACAGCGCGGCCGGGAGCGCCGTGGCGATCAGCGGGGGGACCAGCCGGTAGAACTTCAGGTCGAACGGATTGTAGAGATAGCTCGGCGCGAGCAGGCGGAAGTCCCACAGGCCCGTGGCGAAGACCTGCACCGCGGGGTCGCCGGTCAACGCGACCAGGCTCGTCGTCTCGTCGAAGTCCGGCTCGTACACGTCGGTGATCACCAGCGCCGACTGCCGGCTCGCCGCCTGGAGATAATGCAGCGCCGGCCGCGTCAGCTCGGCCCGCAGCTCCGCCGTTGTCCGCTCGGGAAACCAGGTCAGGATCTTCCCGAGATCCCAGTAGTCGAGCTGGGGCTGTGACTGAAGCAGGAGCAGCGTGAGCTGCTCCCCCGTCCCGTCGCCCGGCGCCCGGAACGCCGTGTCCAGGCGGCTCAGCGTGAGTTCGCTCGTACGCACCGTCACCGCGATGCCCACGGACTGCGGCTGGCCGCACAGATACACCCAGTACTCCGTCCGGTCCGGGGCCTGCAGGCGCGCCGGATCCGCGAACTGCTGGCCTGCGATCTCGGGCCGGTACTGCACCACGCTGATCGCCGACGTCTCGTTCTGCATGCGGACCGTGCCGAGGAGCTGGGCGGGCGGCGTGTCGCAGAGCCCGGGGGCAAAGAAGACCCCCGGCTCGCGGCGTTCCGGCGGCGGAAACGCTCCGCCGACGTAACGGATCACCGTCTCGCCGGTGTACCAGCCGAGGCCTCCGCCACCCCGCGTGACGGTGGTCGTGTGGTCGATGACCAGGTCGGGCGGCGCCGTCGATTTCCCACCGACCACTGTTCCGTCCGTCACGTTGACCAGCGCCCAGGTATAGCCAATCATCGGCGGAAACTCGTACGGGATCTCCTCGGGCCGGTCGAAGGGCCCGGAGAAGACGGCGCCCTGGTCCCCGGGCGAGGTCAGCCACACTCCGACTAGCGCCAGGATCTTGCCGTCCGCCGTGAGCCCGATCTCCGCCACGTACCAGTTGTAGGGCTCCGTGACCCACCCCAGGGTCACGGGATCGCTGCGCCGCAGCGTCCGGGCGTCGTTGACGACGAGGTCCAGCCGCGCCTGGACGTCGGCGACGCGCGCGAACGTGTAGAACGACCCGTTCCACTCGTACTCTACCGTCGGCACGAGCGTCGTCAGGTAGCGCTTGTACTGAATCGTGTGGCTGAACTGGATCGTCGTGCCCAGATAGAGCCCGACCGGGAAGCTCTTGCGGCTCGTCTCCTGCACGTCGACCACGCGGCTCCCGTCGGGTTGCGTCAGCAGCGGCATCGTCACCGACCCCGGCGGCCGATTGACCTTGTAGGCGAGCATCAGATTCGGACGGTCGGGGCCGATGTCCGTGCGCCCCACCAGCGTGTTGTCTGCGTCGCCCCACCGGAGCTCGACGATATTGTCGCGTCCAGCCGGGATAGGCAGCGGGAACACGCCCTGGGGCGTGCGGAGCTGCCAGCGCATGCCGTCCGAGAAGACCTCCTCGACGCGCACGCCCCCGAGCACCTTGCCGATCACGCCGCCCTTGAAGGTATCGGCCGCACGCTCGTCGCCCAGCGTTCCGGTGTAGACGGCCACGAAGCGCTCGGCGCCTGGAGGCGGCGTCACGGGAACCGCCGGCAGCGCTCCGCCGGCCTCGACCCGTCCGACCGCGACGGCGGCGCTCGCCAGCCGCCGCACGCCGTCGATGCCGTCGGCGTAGACTGTGAGCGTCCCGCCGTCGAGGAGGTCCGGCGAGGCGTTCGTGCCCGCGAGCCGCAGCCCGCTCCCGTCGTCGAAGACATCCACGTCGAGCCTGCCGCGGAAGAAATAGTCGAGGAGCGCCGCCGAATACCCGACCGCGCGCGGTAGCAGAAGGCGGGCGTAGTCCTCGCTCACGAGATCGTCGAGCATCCATCCCGCGCTCGGCACGGGCGCGGCGAGCGCCGCTTCGAGCGAGTCGAACAGCATCCCCTCGGTTGCGAAGTACGCGACTCGCGCACCGTCGCGGTTCTTGGTGAAGTAGCGCCGGAACTTTCCTGGGCTCGGCTCGACGATGGGCCCGGGGTCCAGGGAGCCGGCGCGAGGAAGCGCGAAACGACGAAAGAGCGTCCCTCGGCTCAGGAAGTTCCCATTCGTGAACTCCGCAGCGCCGATGAGCGTGTTCTCCTCACCGAGGACGTCCGCGTTCAGGCCGCGGAAGGTGTCGCCGTCGAGCAGCCGAGCCACCGGCACCGGCGCGCGGCTGTTGCCCGTCGGCGTGAAGATCGACGCCGCCGGACCTCTCGGCGTCGCATTCAGCAGGGCCGAGAACTTGTCGGCAGAACTGGTGCGCGCCTCCTCGACCCACTTCTCGTACCAGTCGTGCCGGACCGGCGGCGGGTGGGCATCGTTCCGCGCGTGAGCCGGGACGAAGGCGTCCTGCACCAGATGAGCGAGATGACCGAGGTTCTCGAACAGGTCTCCGAACGCCCTATCGCGTCCCGGCTCGTCCTCGCGATCCTCCTTCCGCGGCCTGGTGAGCGCCTGCAGATATCGTTGGCGCGCGTCCTGCCAGGACCAGGCGCCGCCCGACGAGGCCAACGCCACGGGTGTGAACACCATGCTCGACGGCTGATCCGTGTTCTGCTGCCAGAGAACCGACGACTGGCCGCGGACGAGCGCGAGATCCAGGATCGAGAAGGCCCGCAGCCCCGCGTCGTCCCAGGGATCGATCAAGGGATTGTGGAAGTGGTTCAGCGACCGCCAAGGCGGCGAGTCCTCGGCCAGCGCTCCGTCGCCGATCAGCTGCTCAACCCGTCGAGGAGCCCGAACGGTCACTCCGGGGAAGGCGGAGCTGACGCCGTCGGCAAGACTCAACTCCTTCCTGAGAAACTCGTCGACTCGAGAGATCCCTGGATCGATGGACCTCGTGGCAAGTTGTCTGTGCGTGGCGGGATCATACGCACCTACTGGTGCCGCCTCCGCAAGCAGCAGGAGGCCGAAGAACGCTGCCAGGTATCTCATGGTCTCACCTCGTTTGAAAACCGAGGTAGCGACGCTCGGCGTCCTCGGCCTCTCGGAGTCGCCTGGTCCGATCGAGCGGGACGAGGGGGGGGCTGCCCCCAAACGTCTGGTAGACCCTTAGCCGTTCTTCACGCGTCTTCAGTGGGGGCAGCTCCATCACCACGCCCTCACCTTCGAACCGCTTCCAGGCCTCCTCCCTCTTCGCCTGGCTCTCCCACAGCGGCAGCTTCTCCCACTCGTGCGCCCCCCGGAAGTTCCAAATCCCGTATCCTGGCTTGAAGATCACCAGCTCGCGGGACACCTTCTTCCACGGCACCAGCGTGAACACCCGCCGTG
>DATFVL010000011.1 GCA_035260325.1 Candidatus Methylomirabilota bacterium
GTCATGCCGCCCGTCACCCGGTCGCCGGCGCGCACGCGCACGTCGGTGCCCCGCGGCATCACGCAGTCCGTGCGCGAGCCGAAGCGGATCATGCCGAACCGCTCGCCGGCCGCGAGCTTGTCCCCCGGCCCGACGCGGCAGACGATGCGGCGCGCGACGACGCCGGCGATCTGGACCACCGTCACGCGGGCGCTCTCGCCCTGGAGATGGAGCGCGCAGCGCTCGTTCGCGCCCTCGGCCTCCCGCCGGTAGGCCGCCAGGAAGCGGCCGCGCGAGTATGTCGTGCCGGCGACGAGCCCCGCGATGGGCGAGCGGTTGACGTGGACGTTGAGCGGCGAGAGGAAGACCGCCACGCGCACGGCCGGCCCGACGAACCGGTCGTCGGTCTCGTCCACCGAGAGCACCCGCCCGTCCGCCGGCGACAGCACGCCGCCCGGCACCGACGGCACGTCGCGCTCGGGGTCCCGGAAGAACCCCGCCGACACGAGCGAGGCGGCGGCGCACGCCGCCGCCAGCCTCTTGTGGCCCGTCAGCGCCAGGACCGCCGCCACGATGCCCGGGGGCAGGATGAAGGGCCAGCCCTCGCGCGCGATGGGAAGCTTGGCCACGCTACATCCTCGGCGGCTTGATCCAGGACATCATCGCGCGCAGCCGCTTGCCGACCTCCTCGATCGGATGCGCGGCGTCGCGCCGGCGCATCGCCAGGAAGCCCGCGCGGTTCGCCTGGTTCTCGAGCACCCACTCGCGGGCGAACTGCCCCGACTGGATCTCGGCGAGGATCTTCCGCATCTCGGCCTTCGTCTCCTCGCTCACGATCCGCGGCCCGCGCGTGTAGTCGCCGTACTCGGCCGTGTCGGAGACGGAGTAGCGCATGTACGCGAGACCGCCCTGGTAGAACAGGTCGACGATCAGCTTCATCTCGTGCATGCACTCGAAGTAGGCGACCTCCGGCTGGTAGCCCGCCTCGACGAGCGTCTCGAACGCTGCCTTGATCAGGTGCGAGATGCCGCCGCACAGGGTCGTCTGCTCGCCGAAGAGATCGGTTTCGGTCTCTTCCTTGAAGGTAGTTTCGATCACCCCCGCCCGGGTACAGCCCACGCCCTTGCCGTAGGCGAGGGCCACGTCGCGCGCCTTGCCCGAGACGTCCTGGTGCACGGCGAGAAGCGCGGGCACGCCCGGCCCCTGGGTGAAGAGGTCGCGCATCACGTGGCCCGGGGCCTTGGGCGCGATCATCGCGACGTCCACGTCGGGCGGCGGGACCACCTGGTTGAAGTGGATGTTGAAGCCGTGCGCGAACATGAGCATCTTGCCCTTGCCGAGCCCGCCCTTGATCTCCGCCTCGAACACCTGCCGCTGGCTCTGGTCGGGGAGCAGGATCATGATGACGCCAGCCGTCTGCGCGGCCTCGTTCACGGTCGCGACGCGGAGGCCGTCCTTCTCGGCCTTCGCCCAGCTCTTGGAGCCCTTGTAGAGGCCGACGACGACGTCCTGGCCCGAGTCGCGGAGGTTCAGCGCGTGCGCGTGCCCCTGGCTGCCGTAGCCGATGATCGCGAGCTTCTTGCCCTTGAGCAGCCCGAGATCGGCGTCCTGGTCGTAGTAGATTTTCGCCGGCATCCTGACGTTCCTTTCCCTCGTTGACCGCCCGTTAGTCCGCGAACCCGACCACCTTCGGGTCCTCCGAGACGCGCGTCTTGCGGGGCGCCTCCGCCTTGCGCAGGCGCGTCTTCGGCCCGCGCGCGATCGCCACCTTGCCCGTGCGGACGAGCTCCTGGATCCCCATGGGCCTCAGCAGGCCCACGAGCGCCTCGAGCTTCTGCTCGTCGCCCGTCGCCTCGAGGACGAAGGACGTCGGCGTCACGTCGACGACCTTCGCCCGGAAGATGTCGGCCGTCCGCAGAATCTCCTCGCGATGCTGGGGCTCGGCGTTCACGCGGATCAGGATCAACTCGCGCTCGACGTGGTCGTCGTCCGTGAGGTCCGACACCTTGATGACGTCGATCAGCTTGTGGAGCTGCTTGGTCACCTGCTCGATCACGAACTCGTCGCCGGTGACCACGATCGTCATGCGCGAGACCGACGGGTCGAGGGTCTCGCCGACCGAGAGGCTCTCGATGTTGTAGCCGCGCGCCGAGAACAGGCCCGCGACGCGCGACAGGACGCCGAACCGGTTCTCGACGAGGACCGCGATCGTGTGCTTCCTGGGCTCGTTCCCGTTCTGCATCTAAAATCCCGTCTGCGCGCGGGTGGCCTTGTCCTTCGCCGCCGTGTTCGGGTTTTCGAGGATCATGTCCGTGTTCGCGCCGCCGGCGGGCACCATCGGGAAGACGTACTCCCACTTGTCCACCCAGACGTCCACGACGACGGGCCCGGGGGTCGCGAAGGCCTTCTCGAGCGCGGGCACCACCTCGGACGGCTTCGTCGCCCGGATCCCGACGCAGCCGTACGCGTCGGCGAGCTTGACGAAGTCGGGGCTCGGCCCGAGGTCGATCGAGCAGAACCGCCCCTTGTAAATGATCCCCTGCCACTGGCGGACCATGCCGTGGCCGCCGTTGTTGATGATGACGGTCTTGACCGCGAGGTCGTTGTCGTGGCAGGTCGCCAGCTCCTGGCTGTTCATCGCGAACGAGCCGTCGCCGTCGATGTTGACGACGAGCCGGTCGGGGAACGCCGCCGCGACGCCCATCGCCGTCGGCAGCCCGTAGCCCATCGTGCCGAGCCCGCCCGAGGTGAACCAGCGGCGCGGGTGCTTGAAGCGGTAGTACTGCGCGGCCCACATCTGGTGCTGGCCGACGCCGGTCACCACCATCGCCTCGCCGCGCGTGAGGTTCGAGATCTCCTGGATGACGTGCTGGGGCTTGATGAGCTCGTCGTCCCAGTCGTAATGGAACGGGTGCTGGCGCTTCCACTCCGCGATCTGCGCGAGCCACTGCTTGCGCGCTTCCCGCGCGAGCGAGGGCGTGTCGTCGGCGAGCTCCTCGCGCACCGCCTCGAGGAGGGCGCGGAGCACGCGCCGGCAGTCGCCGACGATCGGCACGTCCACCTTGATGTTCTTCGAGATCGACGAGGGATCGATGTCGATGTGGACGATCTCGGCGTTCGGCGCGAACGCGTCCACGCGGCCGGTGACGCGGTCGTCGAAGCGCGCGCCCACGGCGACCAGCACGTCCGAGTGGTGGACGGCCATGTTCGCGTAGTAGCTCCCGTGCATGCCGAGCATGTCGAGCGACAGCGGGTGCTCCATCGGGAAGGACCCGAGGCCCATGAGCGTCTGGGTCACCGGGATCTGGGTCAGCTCCGCCAGCTCGTGCAGCTCCGCGTGCGCGTTGGACGAGATCACCCCGCCGCCGACGTAGAGGACGGGCTTCCGGGCGCGCGCGAGCAGCTTCGCCGCGCGCTTGATCTGGCCCGGATGGCCGTCGTAGTTCGGGTTGTACGAGCGCATCTGGACCCGCTCGGGCCAGATGAGCTCCGCCTCCTTCACGAGGACGTCCTTCGGCAGGTCCACGTGGACCGGGCCGGGGCGTCCCGTGGCGGCGATGTGGAACGCCTCGCGGATCGTCGGGCCGAGGTCCTTCCCGTCCTTCACCAGAAAGTTGTGCTTCGTGCACGGACGGGTGATGCCGACGTTGTCCGCCTCCTGGAACGCGTCGTTGCCGATGAGGTGCGTCGGCACCTGGCCGGTGAACACGACGATCGGCATCGAGTCCATGTACGCGTCCTGGAGCGCCGTGACGATGTTGGTGGCCGCGGGGCCCGACGTCACCAGGGCGACGCCGACCTTGCCCGTCGCCCGCGCGTAGCCCTCGGCGGCGTGGCCCGCGGCGGCCTCCTGGCGCACGAGGATGTGGCGCAGTCCCTGGAAGTCGTACAGGACGTCGTAGATCGGCAGCACCGCGCCGCCCGGGAGGCCGAAGATGACCTCGACGCCCTCGCGCTTGAGACACTCCAGAACGATCCGCGCCCCGGACATTTTCACCGCACGTTCCTCCTAGAGCAGTCCGGCCGTCGCCAGGACTTCCTTGATGTCCTCGATCGCGTCCCCGTCGGGCGTCGCGAGCGGCGACCGGCACGGGCCGCCGAAGAAGCCCTGGAGATCGAGCGCCGCCTTCAGCCCGCCGATCCCGTACCGTCCCGCGACGCCGCGGTCGGCCGCCAGCATCCGCGCCGCGATCTCGCGCGCCTCGTCCCACCGCCCGCTCCGCGCCGCCGCGTAGACGTTGCAGAATTCGCGCGCCGCGATGAGGCCCAGCGCCAGGATCCCGCCCGACGAGCCGATCGCGAGCGAGGGCAGGAGCGCGGACGCCGAGCCGACGAGGACGTGGAAGCTCTTCGGCGTCTGGTCGATGATCTGCGCGGCCTGGGGAATGTTGCCGGACGAATCCTTGATCCCGACCACGTTCGGGTGCTCGGCGATCTTCGCGACCGTGTCCGCCTCGAGGTTGATCCCGGTGTTGAGTGGGAAGTTGTAGAGCATGACGGGCACGGGCGAGGCCTCCGCCACGGCCAGGTAGTGCCGGATCTGGGCCGCCGGCTGGGCGAAGCCCTTCGTGAAGTAGTGCGGCGTGATGACGAGGGCCGCGTCCGCGCCCAGCTCGGCCGCGCGCTTCGTCTGGCGGATCGTGTGAAGCGTCGAGTCGGCGCCCGTCCCGGCGATGAACGCGCGGTCCCGCGGGATCGCCTCGCGGGCGGCCGCGAGCACCCGCTCGCGCTCCGCCTCGGACAGCATCGGGAACTCCCCGGTCGAGCCGAGGACGACGTAGCCGGCGAGCCCGGTCGCGCTCCACCGCCGGAGGTTCGCCTGGAGCCGCTCCACGGCGACGTCCTCGCCGCGGAACGGCGTCGTCACGGGGACGAAGACGCCTTCGACGCTACGCATGGAGGGTCCCCTCCGACGCCTGCCGCGCCTTGATCCGGGCCTGCGCGGCGCTGAGCCGCGCGATGGGGATCATGAACGGCGAGCACGACACGTAGGTCATGCCCACCGTGTGACAGAACTCGACCGACGACGGCTCGCCGCCGTGCTCGCCGCAGATGCCGATCTTCAGGTCGGGCCGCGCACGGCGCCCGCGCTCGATGCCGATCTTGATCAGCTCGCCGACCCCTTCCTGGTCGAGCACGGAGAAGGGATCGGACGGCAGGAGGTTCTTCTGGAGGTACTCCGGCAGGAACTTCGCGACGTCGTCCCGGCTGTAGCCGAACGTTAGCTGCGTGAGGTCGTTGGTCCCAAACGAGAAGAACTCGGCGGTCCGCGCGATCTTGTCGGCGATGAGGGACGCGCGCGGCACCTCGATCATCGTGCCGATCAGGTACTTCACCGGCACGCCCATCTCCGCGATGATCCCGTCGGCCACCGTCTTCGTCTGCTCGTAGGTGAGCTCCATCTCGCCGACCGTGCCCGTGAGCGGGATCATGATCTCGGGCTCGACGCGCACGCCCTCGGCCGCCACCGCGCAGGCCGCCTCCATGATCGCGCGCACCTGCATCTCGTAGATCTCCGGGTACGTGATGCCGAGCCGGCAGCCGCGGTGGCCCAGCATCGGGTTGGCCTCCTGGAGCGAGCGGACCTTTGCCATCATCGCCTCGAGGCGCTCGCGCCCCATGTGCCGCGCATCGAGGCGCGTGTACTCCTCGAGGAGGTCCGTGTACTTCGGCAGGAACTCGTGGAGTGGCGGGTCGAGGAGGCGGATCGTGACGGGCAGGCCGTCCATCACGCGGAAGATGCCCGTGAAGTCCTCGCGCTGGAACGGGAGCAGCCGCTTCACCGCCGCGTGCCGCGCGGCCGAGTCGCTCGCCATGATCATCTCGCGGACGATCGGGATGCGGTCGGCGGCGAAGAACATGTGCTCGGTCCGCACCAGGCCGATCCCCTCCGCGCCGAACTCGCGCGCCTTCCGCGCGTCCTCGGGCGTGTCCGCGTTGGCCCGCACGCCGAGCGTCCGGACGCGGTCCGCCCACCCCAGGAACTCCTCGACCTTCTCGGTCAGCCGCGGCGGGATGAGGGCCACCTCGTCCACGATGACCTCGCCGGTGTCGCCGTCGATCGAGATCAGATCGCCCTCACGGAGCGTGCGGCCGCCCGCCACGAAGACGCGCCGCTCCTCGTCCACCACGATGTCGCTCGCGCCCACGACGCAGCACTTCCCCATGCCGACGGCGACGACCGCCGCGTGCGACGTGCGCCCGCCGCGCGCGGTGACGATGCCTTCGGACGAGTACATGCCGGCCACGTCTTCGGGGGACGTCTCCGGACGTACCAGGATCACCCGCTGGCCGTTCCGGGCCGCCTCCACCGCCCGATCGGCGTTGAAGACGACGTGCCCGACGGCGCCGCCCGGCGCCGCCGGCAGACCGCGCGCGAGGAGGCGCCCCTCGGCGAGCGCCCGCTCCTTGTCGCGCGGGTCGAGGACCGGGAGGAAGATCTTCCCGAGCTCGCGGGGCGGCACGCGGAGCAGCGCCGTGTGCTGGTCGATGACGCTCTCGTGCACGAGGTCCACCGCGACGCCGACCGAGGCGAGCGCCGAGCGCTTGCCGGCGCGCGTCTGCAGGAGGTAGAGCTTTCCCTCCTGGATCGTGAACTCGAGGTCCTGCATGTCCTTGTAGTGACGCTCGAGGCGGTCGGCGATCTCGAGGAGCTCATCGTAGATCGCGGGCATGCGACGCTTGAGTTCGTCGATATGCTCGGGCGTGCGGATGCCGGCCACCACGTCCTCGCCCTGGGCGTTGGCGAGGAACTCGGCGTAGAAGCGCCGCTCGCCGGTGCGCGGGTCGCGGGTGAACCCCACGCCCGTCCCCGACGTCTCGCCGAGGTTGCCGAACACCATCGCCATCACCGTCACGGCGGTGCCCCAGTCGGCCGGAATGCCGTGGATCCGGCGATACTCGGTCGCCTTCTTGGCGAACCAGGAGTCGAACACGGCGTCGATGGCGAGACGGAGCTGCTCCCTCGGATCCTGCGGGAACGGCGCGCCGGCGCGGGCGCTCACGATGTCCTTGAACGTCTGCGTGAGCTTCCGAAGCTCGCCCGCGGGGATCTCGGGATCGGTCCTGATGCCGAGGCGGGCCTTGAGGGCGTCGAGCTCGGCGTCGAAGGCCTCGCGCCGGATGCCGAGGACCACGCTCGAGAACATCGTCACGAAGCGGCGATAGCAGTCCCACGCGAAGCGCTCGTTCTTCGTCCACGCAGCGAGCCCGCGCACCGTCGCGTCGTTGAGCCCGAGGTTCAGGACCGTCTCCATCATGCCGGGCATCGAGGTGCGCGCACCCGAGCGGACGGCGACGAGGAGGGGGCGCTCGGCGTCGCCGAGCTTCATGCCCGCCGCGGCCTCGAGCCGTACCAGGTGCTCCTGCGTCTGCTCCGCGAGGCCCTCGGGCCACTGACGGCCGCTCTTGTTGTAGCGCGACCAAGCCTGCGTGGTGAGCGTGAAGCCCGGCGGCACGGGGATCCCGAGGTTGGTCATCTCGGCGAGCTCGCAGCCCTTCCCGCCCAGAAGGTTGCGCATGAGGGACGAGCCCTCCGCGTGGCCTCCGCCGAAGAAATAGACGTATTTGGTCATATGCCGAAAAAGTCTTTTAACACTACAGGATGTGAAGCACTCGCGTCAATCTTTCTCATGCCCGGGGAGCCTCGCGCCTCCCCACCATTCTGCCGAAAAACGAAAGGGCCACGGGTCGTTTCACCCGTGGCCCCAGAGTGTCCATCGCCACGGGCCGTCTCCTGCCCGTGGCATCCGATGTCGCGTTACTTCGCGGATGCTCCGGGCAGGCCCGGCAGCGCCAGCAGAATCAGGCCCAGCGACAGCACCCGCGCGGTGATCAACGTCATGGTGGACGGAGCATACGCGGGAGCGTGACCGCGTGTCAAGACCGCTTTCTCTTGCCGCGGCGGGCGGGGCCCTCCCGCCTCAGCACGAGCATCTCCACGGCCTCCAGGTGGTCGAGCATCGCCTGCCGCGCCGCGCGCTCGTCCCGCGCCGTGATCGCCGCGAGGATGCGCCGGTGGTCCTGATGCGACCGCGTCGGCCGGCCGGGCGTGTTGAGCGACTCCTCGCGGCTCTGGCTCAAGAGATCCATGATCGCGTGGGCGAGCCGCGTGATCGCGCGGTTGTGCGCCGCCGCGCCGATCGCCGCGTGGAAGGCGGCGTCCTGGGCGAGACCGGTGTTGCCGGCCGCGATCTCCTTGGCCTGCGCCTCGAGGATCCGGTCCATCTCCTGGATCTCGTCGCGGGTGGCGCGGGCCGCGGCGAGCCCCGCGAGGGCGGGCTCGAGGAGCCGGCGTGCCTCGAACAGCTCGGCGATCGCCTCGCGCTGCGTGGTCAGGAGGAGCGCGAGCGGTCCCACGAGCGCGTCGATGGACACCTCGCGGACGAAGGTCCCCTCGCCGGGCCGGCTCTCGATGAGGCCGAGACTCTCGAGGGCCCGCAGCGCCTCGCGGACCGACGGGCGGCTGACGACGAACTTCTCGGCGAGGTCGCGCTCGGGGGGCAGCCGGTCGCCGCTCTTCAGCTGGCCCTCGGAGATCAACTGCTTGATCTGGCGGACGATCTCTTCGTAGATCCGCGTCGACTTGATCGGCGCGAGGTCCACGCCCCGGTCGCCCCGCCGCTTCCCCTCGCCGGCCGTCATCAGAGCTTCTGCGGGACGCGCACGCGGTGGCGGCGCCCCGAGCGGGCGAGCCACCAGCCGAGCGCGGTGAGCAGGGCGCCGAGCGCCAGGGGCACGGGCCGGTGGAGCAGGCCGGCCGCCTCCCCCAGCCAGCGCACGACCAGGGCGTCCTCGAGAATCATCTCCCCCGCCACGTAGCCCAACACCCCCCCGCCGAACCAGACGATCCACGTGTAGCGGTTCATGAGGTACGCGAGGAGCCCGGCGCCCCAGACCACGATCGGCAGCGAGAGGCCGATGCCGAACATGACGAGCATGAGGTCCCCGTGGGCCGCCGCCGCGATCGCCAGCACGTTGTCGAGGCTCATCGTCACGTCGGCGACGATGATGATCCAGATCGCCTCCCAGAGGGAAGCCCCGTGACGCACGTCGCCCGCCCCCTCCCCGCCAGGCCGCACGAGCCGGGCGGCGATCCACACGAGGAGGAGGCCGCCCGCGAGCTGGAGCAGCGGCACCCGCAGGAGGACGCTCACGAGCGCGACGAAGACGAGCCGGAGCACGACCGCGCCGGCCGCCCCCCAGATCTGCCCGAGCACGCGCTTGCGCTTGGGCAGGGCGCGCACGGCGAGGGCAATGACCAGCGCGTTGTCGCCGGAGAGGAGGAGATTCAGGAACGAGATGCCCATGAGGCGCAGCCAGAACTGCGGATCGAGGAGGACGTCCATCAGGCGCCCGCGCCCGGCGCGGCCGCGCCGCGCAGCCGCCGCCACCAGGGGGTCAGCACGGGCAGCGCGAAGAACAGAAGCGCGACCGCGGTGATCGCCCCCGAGATCGGGCGGGTCACGAAGATCGCGAGCGAGCCCTGGGACATGATGAGGCTCTGGCGGAGCGCGTTCTCGGCGAGGTCGCCGAGGACGAGCGCCAGGACGAGCGGCGCGAGCGGGTAGTCGAGCTTCTTGAACACGTACCCTACGACGCCGAAGATCACCATATACCAGATGTCGATCATGCTGTTGTGCACCGCATACGAGCCGACCGCGCAGATGACGACAATCACGGGCGTCAGCATCGCGAACGGGATCTTCAGGATCGCGGCGAAGAACGGCACGAACGCGAGCACCATCAGCACGCCGATGATGTTCCCCGTGTACATGCTCGCGATGAGCCCCCACACGAACTCGGGCCGTTCCTTGAAGAGCAGCGGCCCCGGCTGGAGGCCCCAGATGATCAGGCCGCCCAGCATCACCGCGGCCGTCGGCGAGCCCGGGATCCCGAGCGTGAGCATCGGCAGCATGGCGGCGACGCCGGCGGCGTGCGCGGCGGTCTCGGGCGCCACGACCCCCTCGAGCTCCCCCTGACCGAACCGCTCGGGGTGCTTGGAGAAGCGCTTGGCGAACGCGTAACTCATGAAGGAGGCGGGCGTTGCGCCGCCCGGCTTGAAGCCCATCCAGAAGCCGATGAACGAGCCGCGCACGAAGGTGCGCCAGTAGCGCGGCAGGATCTTCCAGGTGTCGAGAACGACCCGGAGGTTCATGCCCGTCCGGGCGGCGCGGAACGACAATCCCTCTTCGACGGTGAGGAGGATCTCGCCGATGCCGAACAGGCCGATGACGGCGACGATGAAGTCGAAGCCCTTCATGAGGTCCACGAAGCCGAACGTCATCCGGAGCTGGCCGGTCACGATGTCGAGCCCGACCGCGGCGAGGATGAAGCCGAGCAGGATCGAGACGAGCGACTTCACCGGGTTGCCGCCGCCGAGCCCGACGAAGCTCGAGAAGGTCAGGAGCTGGATCGAGAAGAACTCCGGCGGGCCGAACTTGAGCGCGATCTCCGCGAGCAGCGGCGCGAAGAAGGTGATCAGCACGATCGAGAAGAAGGCGCCGACGAACGACGAAGTGAAGGCCGCGGTGAGCGCCTGGCCCCCCAGCCCCTGGCGCGCCAGCGGGTAGCCGTCGAAGGTCGTCGCCACCGACCACGGCTCGCCGGGGATGTTGAAGAGCACCGACGTGATCGCGCCGCCGAACAGCGCCCCCCAGTAGAGGGAGGTCAGGAGGATGATCGCCGAGGTGGGCGGCATCGTGAACGTGAGCGGCAGCAGGATCGCGACGCCGTTGGCGCCGCCCAGGCCCGGCAGGACGCCGATGATCGTCCCCAGGGTGATGCCGATGACGGCGACGAACAGGTTGTACGGGGTGATCGCGATGTGGAAGCCGAGGACGAGGTTCTCGATCCCCATGCCTACTGCCCGAGCCACGCCTCGAGCGGGCCCTTGGGCATCGGCACCAGAAACCACTTCTCGAAGACGAAGAAGGTCGCGAGCGGGAACAGGATCGCGACGGCGAGCACGGCCAGCCACGTGTGGCGGCCGATCCAGCGCATGTAGAACCCGGTGTAGAGCGCCCCGGAGACGTAGAGCCCGAGCCACTGCGTGAGCACCACGAGCGCCACGGCGGGCCAGAGCACCTTCAGCACCGGCCCGAGCTGCGCACGCGTGACGAACACCCGCGCCTCCGCACGGCGCGCCGCCTGGAGACAAATGAGGGCGCAGGCGGCGAGCATGAGCACGCCGAGCCAGAAGGGAAAGAATCCGCTCTTGGGGCCGTCGGTGCCCCAGCCGATGCCGAGCCTGACGGCGTCGAAGAGGACGACTCCGCTCAGCAGCATCAGGAACGACGCGGTGACCAGGTCCGCGAGTCGCATGGCGTCGGGGGCTACTGCTTCAGGAGACCCCCCTTCGCCATCAGATCCTTGTGGAGCTTTTCGTTCTCCTCCACCCACTTCACGTACTCGGCGCCCGAGGCGAAGGCCGGCTTCAGCGCGCCCTCGTTGAGGTACTTCTGGAACTCGGGCGTGTCGTAGACCTTCCTGAGGAACGCGACGTACCAGTCCACGGCCTCCTTCGGCATGCTCGGCGCCCCGAAGATCCCGCGGAGCATCAGGTAGTGCACGTCGACGCCGAGGGCCTCCTTGACCGTCGGGATGTCCTTCCACTCGGCGACGGGGATGCGCGCGGTGTCGAAGACGGCGAGCGGCCGGACGCGGCCCGCCTTCCAGTGGCTCGCGCACTCGATGGGGTTGTTGACGGTCGAGTCCACGTGGTTGCCGACGAGGTTCACGCACACCTCACCGCCGCCCTTGAACGGCACGTAGATGAACTTGAGCCCGAGCGCCTGCTGGAGCTGGATCGTGAGGATCTGGTCCTCCTGCGCCGAGCCCGTGCCGCCCATCTTGAACGCGGTGGGCTTCGCCTTCACGGCGGCGATGTACTCCTTGGCCGTCTTGTACGACGTCTCCGCGTTCACCCACAGGATGAACTGGTCGAGCGCCATTCGGGCGACCGGCGTGAGGTCACGCCAGCTGAACGGAATGCCGGTGTGGAGCGGCGTGGTGAAGAGGTTCGACAGCGTGATGACGATGACGTGGGCGTCGCCCTTCTTGGCCTTGACGTCGAGAAAGCCCTCGGCGCCGGCGCCGCCCGACTTGTTCACGACGATGAGCGGCCGCGGCGAGAGCTTGTGCTTCTCGGCGAGGCCGGAGATCAGGCGCGCCATCTGGTCGGCGCCGCCGCCGGTCCCCGCGGGCACGACGAACTCGATCGGCTTGGTCGGCTCCCACGCGCCGGCCGGAGCCGTCGACGCCAGGACGAGGACGAGCGAAAGGGCGATCGTGAGCCTCATGGCTCGACTCCTTGCGGCCTGCGGCCGCTGTCTCTCTCGTTGCAATTCGACGCCCGGTGCTGACCGACACTCGACGGCGGGTGATGAACGTCGGGCCGGGCCCCGTGGTTCCCCGGGGCCCGGCCCGCTCTGCTGCTACGAAACGGCCGCGCGCTCCATGCGGCGCGCTACTTGGCGTCGAGCGCGGCCTTGGTGGCGTCCAGCCGCCGGAACGGGACCACGGCCGGGATCTCCCACTTCTCCCACATCTCGTCCACCTTCTTCTGGAAGTACTCGAGGTCCTCCTCGATGAAGTGGGCGAAGCGGCCCTGCTTGAGCAGGTACTCGCGCACGGGCTTCCGCGCGCGGCCCTCGACGATCGCCTTGGTCTTGCCGTAGTACTTCACGACCCCGTCCTCGACCTCGTAGAGGGGGAAGATGCCGGTCTCGATGGCGAGCTCGCCCAGCTCGTGGGAGAGCATCGGGTCGTAGTCCCAGCCCTTCGGGCACGGGTCGAGCGAGTGGATGAAGGTCGGCCCGCCGATCGTCAGCGCACGGCGGACCCGGTTCATCATCTCGACCGCGTAGGAGGCGCAGACGGTGGCCACGTAGCGGCACTCGGAATGCCCCGCCGCCATCATGCCGGCCATGTTCTTCTTCCAGCGCGTGTGGATGAGACGCTTGGCCTTGCCGGGGGGGCTGAACGTCGTGTGGGCGCCGTAGGGCGTCATGCCGGAAAGCTGGATGTCGGTGTTCGCGTACGACTCGTTGTCGTAGAGCAGGATGAGGGAGTTGTACTCCTTGTGCGTCAGGGTCGCCGAGATCGCCCCCAGGCCCATGTCGGCGCCGCCGCCGTCGCCGCAGAACGCTATAACATTGATCGGCTCCGCCTTCATCTTTCCTTTCCGCATGAGAGCTTTCAGTCCTGCAGCAGTACCAAGCGCTGCCGATCCGGAAGATCCCAATTGCGTGTGCATCCACGGCACCACCCACGGCGTCGTGTAGTACGTCGTGTTGGCGACGTACATGCAGCCGGTGGAGCCGAGCACGATCGTGCGCGGGCCCGCCGCTTTCACCATGAGCTTCATGACGAGCGCGGACTCGCAGCCCTGGCAGGTCCGGTGGCCCGAGGTGAAGTACTCCTCGAGGGTGACCTTCTTGACGCCACGGAACGGCTCGAGGATCTGCGTGGCGTTGGTGAACGTCGTGGTCTCAGCCATGGGCATGCTCTCCTATTCGCGAACGCCGAGCCAGTGCGTCTTCGCGTCCGACTTGCCGGCCTTGGCGGCGCCGTAGCACATGTCCGCCGCCTTGTTGACGTCCTCCAGCGTCACCTCGCGGCCACCGAGGCCGCAGATGAAGGACAGGAGCGGCGGCCGTCGCGAGGCGTTGTACATGGCCGCGCGGATCTCGTTGGCCACCACGCCCGAGCCGAACGGCGACCCGAACGAATAATCGCGGTCGATGACGCCGATCGCCTGGGCCTTCGAGAGCGCGGCGACCAGGCGGTCGGTCGGGAACGGCCGGAACCAGCGCAGCCGGACGAGGCCGACCTTCTTGCCCTTGGCGCGCATCTCGCGGATGGCGACCTTGATGGGCAGCGAGATCGTGCCCATGCCGACCAGGATGATCTCCGCGTCGTCGGTCATGTACTCCTCGAACCACGGGTTCTCCGGGCCGCGGCCGAAGACGCGCCGGAAGTCGGCGTACGCCTCCTCGATCACGCCGACCGCGCGCGCCATCGCCTCGTTGTTCTGGCGCCGGATCTCGATGACCCAGTCCTCGTTCGCTTGCGGGGCGACGGTGATCGGGTTGTCGGGGTGGAGCTGGAGGTCGCCGCGATCGTAACGCGGCAGGAAAGCGTCCACCTTCTCCCTCGGCGGCACCATCGTGAGCGCCTGGGAGTGCGTGAGGAACGCGCCGTCGGCCGAGATCGCGAGCGGCAGGAAGACGCGCCGGTCCTCGGCGACGCGGTAGGCGATCAGCGTCGTGTCGAGCGCCTCCTGGGACGTGTCGATCCAGCAGAGGAGCCAGCCGAGGTCACGGACCACCAGCGCGTCGTTGTGCTCGACACCGAACGCGCCGGGGTCGTCGAGCGCGCGGTTGCCGACGAGCGCGACCATGGGCACCCGCAGCGGTGGTGTCACGACGAGGCACTCCATCGCGTACATCCAGCCCACGCCCGATGAGCCGCAGAAGACGCGGGCGCCCACCGTCGAGGCGTGCTTGACGATCTCGAACTGGCTGTGCTCGCCTTCGGCCACGATGTACTCGGCGACAAGATTCCCGTTGGCGATCTTCTTGGCGATCGCCTGCATGACCGTGTCGTACGGCCGGATCGGGTAGGCCGTGACGACATCGATGTCGGCGAGGGTGAGGGCTTCTGCCACCGCCTCGCTCCCCGAGATCAGGAGTTCCTTGTCTTCGGCCGCCGCCGGAACCGCCTTGGTCGCCACCGCCATGTCCGTCGCCCCCCTACACCGTCTTGTGCTGCGCGTTCTCGCCCGGGATGCCCGCCGTGATCTCGACGCCGCCCGCGTCCAGGTCCGACTTCAGCTCCTCATCGTACTGGCCTCGGAAGCGGAAGCCGTGCGAGCGCACCGTGGCCTTCTTGTCACCGATCTTCTCCGTCATCCACACGTGGTACTTGTCCTTGTCCTTGCGCCACATCTCCCACTGGCTCGCGTTGTCCTCGAAGACCGACTCGTTCACCATGGTGATGCACTTCTCCACGGGGCAGACCGCCTCGCAGACGCCGCAGCCGCAGCACGACTCCATGTTGGCGTCGTAGGTGCCGTCGGGCATCACGTCGAAGCAGGAGTCGGGACACTGGATCCAGCAGAGCGTGCACTTCACACAGGTGTCGAAGTTGACGACCGGCCGCATCGTCCGCGTCGTGTACTTCTTGAAGTACGGATTGCGCTCCGGCACGTAGCCCTTGCCGGCCTCCTTCGGCTTGCCGAGAGGGATCGCGGGGATCGTGACGCCTTCGCGCATCTCCCACCACTTGGGCATCTCGAACGAGAACGGGACCTCGGCGTTGCCCTCCGTGAGCTTCACCTCGCGGGTCTCGAGGCGCGCGTACGCCTTCTTCGCGGACTCGACCTTGAGGTCCGAGCCCCACTCCATCTCCTTGATCGCCCCGCAGACCCCGTCGAGCGTGAGGAAGGCCGGCGCGATCTTGGCGAGCGCGCCGAGGATGCGGACCTCGGTGTGGTCCTCCTTGTAGACCCAGAGCCCGGAGAACGAGGCCTTGGCGCGGATCAGCGAGAGCTGGTAGGGCGCGTCCTTCTTGTGAATGTCCTGGAGCAGGTCGTCGAAGCGCTGGAGCGACGTCATCAGCACCGTGCCGTTCGGCACCGTCAGCCGGTTGATCGGCTGGAGCCCGTACCAGGCCCACGACTCGACGCCCTTGGAGAGCGTGTCGTCCACACAGATCGTGACGTCCACGTGCTTGGGCTCGTAGCGGGCCATGTTCTGCTCGAGCTCTTCCTTGCTGTCTGCGACGATCGCGAAGTCCTTCGCCGGGATGCCGTTGCGCTGCGGACTGTCGCCGTAGCGGCCGAATGCGATGCCCCAGCGGCCCGACTTGCGCGCCGACAGGACGATGCCCCGGGCGATGCGCGAGGCGAGGTTCTTCTGGAAGATGCCTCGGTAGACGATCTCGCAGATCAGGGCTGCCATGCGCTCCTCCTCAGCCGGCCCCCGGGAGCCCGGGGACTGGTCGGCTGGTCTGACCGGAGGATACTCCGGGCAGGGTGCAGGCTGTCAAGAGGTCGGAGCGAAAACCGTTTGAGCCGATCCACGTAGTACCGATTCGACGCGCACTTGGGCACGCTCGGCTCAGACCCGGGCGGAGGCCAGCGCGGGCTACGCTTTTTGCACGTCGATCGTCCACTCGAGCGCCGTCGCGGCGAGCTGGTCGTTCTGCCGCCCGCGCTTCCGAAGCTCGGCGATGACCCGCCGGCGCGCCTCGGCCGGGCGGTCCTGGCCGAGCTTCCACTTGGCGCGGCGGCGCGTGACCTCGAGGCGGACCGCGGCGAGCTGGCCGAGCGCGCCGCGATACAACGGGTCGGCGGGATCGAGCGGCTGGTACCCGCCCTCGGGCTGATAGCGGGCGAGGAGCCGCCGCTGCTGGGCCGCGACGGCGTCCGGGTCCTCGACCACCGTGGCGTTGCACTCGAAGATCACCGTCCGATGGTACGCGGTCGCCGAGCCCGCGTACCGCGGGTGCACCCAGTAAGACGGGATCACTCCGAGCACCTCGTCCACCTCCGCGAGGCAGCGGCGCCGGGACTTCAGATCCTGCACCTGCTCGTCGGCGCGGACGAGGTGGAGGTCGAGCGCCGCGCCGTCGTAGACGAACGGGTAGAGCCCGAGGTGCGGCGTGCCGTCCTCGCCGACGGTCACGAGGCGGCAGAGCTCGCGGCTCTCGACGAACCGGTCGATCTCGGCGCCCGGGATGTTCGCGTAGTAGTCGTGGAAGATCACGCCGCGACCTTGGCGCGCGCGACGAGATCGCAGAAGTAGCCGTGCACCGCCGGATCGTCGGTGAGCTCGGGATGGAACGTCGCCACCAGCACGCTCCCCTGGCGCGCCATCACGGGCTCGCCCCGGTGCTCGGCGAGCGTCTCCACGCCCGTGCCGACCCGGCGGATCCGGGGCGCGCGGATGAAGACCATCTCGAGCGGATGCGGCCGGCCGTCGAGCGTGACCGTCCCCGGGGCCTCGAACGACTCTCGCTGGCGCCCGTAGGCGTTGCGCTCGACGGTGACGTCGATCAAGCCGAGCGAGAACTGGCGGGGGTTCTCGACCTCGCGCGCCAGCACGATGAGGCCCGCGCACGTGCCGAAGATGGGCCGCCCCGCGGCGTGGAACTTCTCGAGCGCCGGGACGAACGCCCACTCGTCCATCAGCTTGAGCAGCGTCGTGGACTCGCCGCCGGGGATGATCAGGCCGTCCACGTCGGCGAGCTCCTCCGGCCGCCGCACCTCCACGGCGCGGGCGCCGCCCTTCGCGAGCGCCGCGGCGTGGAGGGCGAAGTCGCCCTGGAGCGCGAGGACGCCGATCCGCATGACTCTCCCTACCAGCCCCGCGTCTGGAGCAGATCCTTCTCCGCCAGCTTCGACGTCTCGATCCCCGGCATCGCCTCGCCCAGCTCCTCGGACACCCGGGCGAGGACGTCGGCATCCTTGAAGTGGGTCGTCGCCTGGACGATCGCCTTGGCGCGCCGGGCCGGGTCGCTCGACTTGAAGATGCCCGAGCCGACGAACACCGCCTCGGCGCCGAGCTGCATCATGAGCGCCGCGTCGGCCGGGGTCGCGATGCCGCCGGCGGAGAAGTTCGGGACGGGCAGCTTCCCGGCCTTCGCCACCCAGCGCACGAGCTCGTAGGGCGCGCCGAGCGTCTTCGCCTCGGTCATCAGCTCTTCCGGCGGGAGCATCGTGAGCCGCCGAATGCCGGACACGAGCGCGCGCATGTGGCGCACGGCCTCGACGATGTTGCCCGAGCCCGCCTCGCCCTTGGTCCGGATCATCGCCGCGCCCTCGCCGATCCGCCGGAGCGCCTCGCCGAGGTCCCGCGCGCCGCACACGAACGGCACGCGGAAGGCGAACTTGTCGATGTGGAAGTGCTCGTCGGCCGGCGTGAGCACCTCCGACTCGTCGATGAAGTCCACGCCGAGCGCCTCGAGGATCTGGGCCTCGACGAAGTGGCCGATGCGCGCCTTGGCCATCACCGGGATCGTCACCGTCTGCTGGATCTCCCGGATCTTCTTCACCGGCGCCATCCGGGCGACGCCGCCGTCCTTGCGGATGTCCGCGGGCACGCGCTCGAGCGCCATGACCGACGCGGCGCCCGCGTCCTCGGCGATCTTCGCCTGCTCGGCGTTCGTGACGTCCATGACGACCCCGCCCTTGAGCATCTCGGCGAGGCCGATGTGCTTCCTGTCCGCGATGCGCAGCCCGTTCAGGTCCGCCATGTTCCCCTCTCCTTTGTCCCTTGGATTTCGCTCGCCTCGGACGGCGGGGCGGAAGCCCCGCGACGTCCCGCGGCTCGCTCTGCCTAGACCACAGGTACGGCCGCCCGCTCGACCCGTTCCCGGGGCGAGCCTCGCGCGGCCTTGATCGTCTCCGCGAGCCTGCGGACGCCCTCGTCGATCCGTCCCGCGGCCACCGTCGAGAACGAGAGCCGCAGCGTCCGCGCGCCGCCGCCGTCCACGAAGAACGCGGCGCCCGGCGTGAACGCGACGCCGCGCTCGATCGCCGCCGGCAGGAGCGCCTCGGCGTCGAGCCCCGGCGGCAGCGTCACGAGTAGCGAGAACCCGCCCGCGGGCTCGGTCCACGCGACCTCCCGCGGCATCCGGCGCCGGAGCGCGGCCAGCAGGAGCGTGCGGCGCCGCGCGTACTCGCGGGCGATTCGCACCACGTGGCGGTCGAGCAGCCGGCGCTCGCAGAACCGGTGGACGGCCGCCTGGAGGAGCGCGCTCGTGTGGAGGTCGGCGAGCTGCTTGGCGGCGAGGAGGCGTTCGCGGATCGGCCGGGGTCCGACGAGCCAGCCGAGGCGCAGCCCCGGAAAGAGGACCTTCGAGAAGGTCCCGATGTAGATCACGACGCCGTCGCGGTCCAGCGCCTTGAGCGGGACGGCTGGCCGCGGACCGTAGTAGAGACTCCCGTCGAAACCGTCCTCGACGACCGGCACCTGGTGGCGCGCGGCCGCCTCGAGGAGGCCCCGCGCGGTGTCCGGCGCGAGCGAGAGGCCGGTCGGGTTGTGAGCGCTTGGCTGGCAATAGAAGAGCTTCACCGCGTGGCGCTCGAGGAGCCGCTCGAAGGCGTCCACCCGCGGCCCCGCGCCGTCCCACGGCACCGCCAGGAGCTGGGCGCCGAACGAGCGGAACACTTGGAGCGCGCGCGGATACGTCGGCTCCTCGATCGCGACCGCGTCGCCCGGATCGAGCAGCGTGCGGGCGATCAGGTCGAAGCCCTGCTGCGAGCCGTTGACGATCAGGATGTCCTCGGCGGGCGCCTCGAGCCCGAAGCGCAGGAGGTACGTCGAGAGGTACTGCCGGAGCGGCGGATACCCGCCCGCGGGGTAGTACTGGAGGAGCGCCGCGCCGTCCTCGCGGATCACGTCGTTCAGGACACGGCGGAAGGCGTCGGTCGGGAAGAGACCGCTGTCGGGCATGCCGCCCGCGAAGGAGACGACGCCCGGGTTCGCCGCCGCGGCACCGATCAGGCCGCGCGTCCGGTCGTCGTCGGCCGCGACGATCTGGGCGCTCCGCGAGAAGAGGCCCGGCCAGTTGAGCGGCGGGTGCGCCGGCGCCGCCGGGCTCGGCGCCGCCTCCACGCCCGGCGGCGCGGCGACGAACGTCCCCTGCCCGACGTGGGCCCGCGCCCAGCCCGCGGCCACCAGCTCCTCGTAAGCCTGCGCGACCGTCGCCCGGTTGACGCCGAGCTCCTGGGCGAGCTCCCGCGTCGCGGGCAGCTTCATCCCCGGCGTGAGGAGCCGGTCGCGGATGAGCCGCTCGAGGTGCGCCTGGATCTGGCGCGGCAGCGCGACAGGCTTCTCGCGGTCGAGCGGGATGTGCACGTGGCCCTCTTACCGAGCCATCTTGGCCTCATTTCACATCAGGTCAAGAGCCAATTGGCCTGCTGTCGGCCGGGCCAATCTCCGGGTCCCCGCCCCCCGAGCTATAATCCCCTCGGCCGTCACCAACCCCGTTCCAGGGAGGAGCCGATGGGAGAGATGAAGGAGTTCGCGGGCCTGTTCTACCGGGAGGGCGCGCTCG
>DATFVL010000012.1 GCA_035260325.1 Candidatus Methylomirabilota bacterium
GCGAGAGCGCCGTGACCAAGCTCTTCACCGCCGAGGCGGTCTGGAAGATCGTGGACCACGCGATGCAGGTCCTCGGCGGCATCGGCTACACGACCGACTTCCCGATCCAGGCGATCTTCCGCAACGCGCGTCTCATGCGGATCGGCGCCGGCTCCGACGAGATCATGAAGTTCCTCATCGCCCGCGAGATCCTGAAGGAGATCAAGGGGTAGACTTGACGCGATGAGCGGGGTAGAGGTCCGCGACCAGGTCCGACCCTCGCCCGGCGTCGAGGACGTCGTCGAGGAGGCCGTCGCCCCGCCCTGGATGACGGTCCTCCACAACTGCGAGTGTCACACGTTCGAGCAGGTCGTGAAGCAGCTCCAGAAGGCGATCGCCTGCAGCGAAGCCGAGGGCTGGGAGATCGCGTGGCGGGTCCACAACACCGGCAAGGCGGTCGTGAAGATCGGCCCCGAGGCCGAGTGCGTGCGCGTCGGCAACATCCTCGCCGCGATCGGCCTCGTCGTCACCGTCACCCAGAGCTGACCGCGCACGCCCGCGGCGCGTGAACACGTCGGAGGCCTTCCGCGACTTCGTGCTCGACCAGCTCGCCGAGCTCGCGCCGGTGGCGTGCCGGCGGATGTTCGGCGGCTACGGCCTCTACGCCGGCGAGACGTTCTTCGCGATCCTCTCCCGGAACCGGCTCTACTTCCACACCGACGCGGAGAGCCGCGCCGACTACGTCGCCGCGGGCACGGGCCCGTTCCGGCCGCGCGCCGGGAAGACCCTCCGGAACTACTACGAGGTGCCCGTCGACGTCATGGAGGACGCCGACCGGCTCGTTGCCTGGGCGCGCCGCGCCCTCAGAAGCGGACGCCGAACGTGAGCCCGGGCATCACGTCGGCGCTGCCGCGGCGCGTGTCGAGGTTGGTGAAGTTGAGCAGGAACGTCCCGGTCACGTTCAGCTTGTCGGTCAGCGCGTAGTCGGCGCCGACGCCGATGGGGATCAGCCACGACGTGTCCCCGTCGTGGAAGGAGTTGTGGACGAAGCCGAGCCCGATCTGCGGCGTGAGCCGCAGCCGCTTCTGCGTGTTGGGAATGTCGATCCAGTACTTCACCTGCCCCGAGAGCCCGACCTGCGTCGAGTCGCCGGTGAAGCCGAGCTGGAGCAGCGGACCGACGGAGAGGCGCTCGATCAGGAAGGTCTCGGCGTTCACGTTGAGCGCGAACGCCGTGCCGTCGGGCGTCTCGCGCAGGAAGCCGAATCCCGCGCCGTACGTCCAGGCGCCGGGCTTCAGGTCGGCCCCCTCGGCCGCGCCGCGGAGGCCGATGAGCCCGGCCGCCACCGCCAGCGCGGCCATCCACGTCCCGAGCGTTCCCCTTCGCTTCATCGCCGGCTCCTCACGGTCGGATCGGGTCGTCAGCATTGATCGTACATCACGCTTCAAGCCTGCTCCGGAGCCCGCCCACTCACTACATCACCGGGCCGATGATCCAGGGCGCGAACTCCTCCTCGCCCACCCCCGAGAGCTCGCTCTTCGAGCGCTTACCCGAGGCGACCGCGATCACTTCCTCAAAGATCCGGCGGCCGACCGTCTCGAGCGGCGTGCCCTCGAGGATGACGCCGCAGTTGATGTCCATGTCCTCTTCCATGTGGCGGTACATGAGCGAGTTGGTCGCGAGCTTGATGGACGGCACCGGCTTGCAGCCGAAGACCGAGCCGCGCCCGGTCGTGAAGCAGATGATGTTGCAGCCGCCGGCGACGAGCCCGGTGATCGAGACGGGATCGTGGCCCGGGGTGTCCATGAAGACGAAGCCGCGCGTCGTGATCGGCTCACCGTAGAGGAAGACGTCCATCATCGGCGTCGTCCCGCCCTTGGTGACGCCGCCCAGCGACTTCTCGAACACGGTCGTGATGCCGCCCGCCTTGTTGCCGGGCGCCGGGTTGTTGTCCATGGCCTCGATGCCGCGGCAGTACCACTCCCACCACTTGTAGCGGTCGATGAGCTTCTTCGCGACGCCCTCGTTGATCGCGCGCCGGATCAGGAGGTGCTCGGCGCCGTAGATCTCGGGCGTCTCGGCGAGGACGCCGGTGCCGCCGTGGCGCACCAGCTCGTCGACCGCCCAACCGAGCGCTGGGTTCGCCGTCATGCCGGAGTTAGCGTCGGAGCCGCCGCAGTTCGTCGCCAGCACGAGCTCCGAGACCGGCTGCTTCGTCCGCCTCGCCTCGTTCACCACCGGCAGGAGCTTCCTGACTTCGGCCGCCGCGTGCTCGACGGTCTTCCGGACCCCGCCCGCCTCCTGGATGTTGACGATGAAGGGCTTGCGCTCCGGGTGTCCGGGCGTCGCCATCCGCTGGCGCTCGACCATGACGGCGGCCTGGTTCACCTCGCAGCCGAGGCCGATCAGGATGTAGGCGGCGACGTTCGGGTGCTTGGCGTAGCCCGCGAGCGCGCGCTGGAGGGCCAGGTGGTCCTCGCCGAAGAGCTTGGTGCCGCAGCCCGACTTGTGGGTGATCGCGAGGACGCCGTCGACGTTCGGGAAGTCGCGCTGCACGTCCCTGAACTTGTCCTTCACGAACTGCGACACGCTCGCCGAGCAGTTGACGCCCGAGATGATCGCGACGTAGTTGCGCGTGCCGACGCGGCCGTCGTCGCGCTTGAAGCCGTCGAAGCTGCGCACCCGCTCGGGCGGGTAGAAATCCACCGGGCGGACGTCCGTGCAGAACTCGTACTCGCGCTGGAGCTCGCCGATGCCGAGGTTGTGCGTGTGGACGTGGTCGCCGACCGCGATGTCCTCGGTCGCGAAGCCGATGATCTGGCCGTAGCGCCGCACGGGCGCTCCCGCGCCCACCGCTCTGCGCGCGACCTTGTGGCCCGGCTTGATGTCCCGGCGGACCTCGACGCGGCCGCCGCCGTCCTCGAGGACCGTGCCGGCCGGGATCTCGGCCTTGGCGACCGCCACGTCGTCCTCGGCTTTCAGGATCACCGCTTTCTGCCTGATGTCGAACGTCGCCATACGTGTGCCTCCAGGGCCCCACTATACCGTGGAGCCGGACCGACGGGCGCAGGCGGCAGGGGTCCAGCGGGACCCGTCCCCGCCGCGGGGCATCGGGCGCGACGCGCCCGGATGGAGCCCAGCCGCGACGGAGCAGCGCACGCCTGCCGCGTGGTCCCGCGACCCCTCCCGCCTGCGCGCGGCGGCTCCGGCCCCGACGGCTAGACCGAACCGGGCGCTTGGATGCGCAGGACCGCGGGCGGCTCGGTCTCGAGCTGGATGGTCGTGTGGTCGATGCCGAAGCGCGCGTGCAGGACCTCGTGGAGCTCTCGCAGCAGCCGGTCGCTCTCGCCGACGTCGCCGACCACCACGTGGGCGCTCATCGCCTCGCGGCCGGAGGTCAGCGTCCAGACGTGGAGGTCGTGGACGCGCCGGACGCCGAGCACGCGCCGCATCGCCGCCTCGATCTCGGCGAGGTCGAGGTGGGCCGGCGTCCCCTCGAGGAGCACGTTCACGGCCTGGCGGAGGAGCGCCCAGGTCCGCGGCACGATCACGAGCGCGATCGCCGCGCTGGCGAGCGGGTCGGCGAGCCGCCAGCCCGTCAGCAGCACGACCGCGGCGGCGGCCATGACCGCGAGCGAGCTGAGCGCGTCCACGAGCACGTCGAGGTACGCCGCCCGCACGTTGAGGCTTCCACCCGCGGCCTCGCGCAGGAGCCACGCGCACGCGCCGTTCACCACGAAGCCGAGCGCGGCGATCGCGAGCATCGGGCCGGCCGCCACCTCGGGCGGCGCCAGGAAGCGGCGGTACGCCTCGACGAGGATCCCGCCGGCGACGGCGAGCAGGACGAGCGCGTTCACGAGGGCCGCGAGGATCTCGGCGCGGTAGTAGCCGTAGGTCTTCTCGGGCGTCGGCGGCCGCGCGGCGGCCCAGATGGCGAAGAGCGCCAACCCGAGCCCCGCGGCGTCGGTGAGCATGTGGCCCGCGTCGGCCAGGAGCGCGAGACTCCCGGTCCAGAGGCCACCGGCCGCCTCGACGAGGAAGAAGGCCACCGTCAGGACGAGCGTCACGGTCAGCCGGCCGCGGGAGCCGGCGGCGGCCGTCGGACGGTCGGCGTGGGCCATCACGCGGATCGTAGCAGGTTCCTGCTAGAATCCTCCATGCACACCGACCGCACGCTCGCCCTGCACGGCCAGACCTTTCACTACACGGAGTGGGGCACGCCCGCGGCGCCCGCGCTCATCATGCTCCACGGCATCACCGGCCACGCGCGCGCCTGGGACGACGAGGCCCGGGCGCTCGCCGGCCGTTTCCGCGTCTTCGCACTCGATCAGCGCGGCCACGGCGACTCCGACCCGGCGCCCGACGGCGACTACACGGTCGCGACGATGGCGGGGGACCTCGCGGCGTTCGCCGACGCACTCGAGCTCCAGCGCTTCTCGCTCGTCGGGCTCTCGATGGGCGGCCGCGTGGCCATCGCGTTCGCCGGGCGGTGGCCGCAGCGGGTGGACAGCCTGGTGGTCGTGGACATCGGGCCGGACATCGCTCCGGAGGGGCGCCTGCGCGTGGGGAAGATCATGGCCGGGACGCCGGAGCGCTTCGAGAGCGTCGAGGAGGCGGTGGCGTTCGCGCGCGCGGCCAACCCGCGCTACACGGAGGCGATGCTGCGCCACCGCGTGCTCCACGGCACGCGACGAGTGGACGGCGGCCTCGTCTGGAAGTACGACCGTGCGCTGCGCGAGGCCGTGCGCACGGGCCGCTGGCGCGATCCGATCGACCTCTGGCCGCTCTGGCGGGCCATCACCTGCCCGGTGCTGGTGGTGCGGGGCGCCGACTCCGACGTACTCGCCCCCGAGACCGCGAAAAAAATGCTCGGGACGAACCCGCGCGCGCGGCTCGTCGAGGTCCCGGGGGCCGGCCACACCGTCCCGGGCGATCAGCCCGAGGCGTTCCGCCGGCTCCTCGCCGAGTTCCTCGGCGCCTGAGCGCGCGGAGGCTCGGGCTCAGCGGTCGCGCAGCTTGCGCGCGGCTTCCGCCCGCATCTGCTGCATCGCGCGCGTCTCCTGGTCGGAGTAGCGCTCCTCGGTCCACGGGTCGGCGCGCATGTGATAGCCGTTCTGCTCCCAGAAACCCGGCGGGTTCACGTCGAGGAACTCGAGGGCGCGGAGCCACTTCGCGCTCTTCCAGAAGTAGAGCCGCGGCACGACGAGCCGCATCGGCCCGCCGTGGTCGGGCTCGAGGTCGCGGCCGTTGTGCTTGAGGGCGAGCAGCACGTCGTCCTGGAGGAGGTCCTCGAGCGCGATGTTGGTCGTGTAGTCGGGATCGGCGTGCTGGAGGACGAACGTCGCCTCGGGGAGGGGCCGCACGTGCTTCATCAGCTCCCGGATCGAGACGCCCTCCCAGGTGTTGTCGAGCTTCGACCAGCGCGTGACGCAGTGGACGTCCGAGGTGAGCGTGACGCGCGGCAACCGCTGGAACTCCTCCCAGGTCCAGCTCGCCTCCCGCTCGACACGCCCGAAGCAGCGGAAGGTCCAGATCCTGGGGTCGAATCGCGGCGTCCGGCCGTACGTGAGGACCGGCCACTTCTCCGTGAGCGTCTGGCCCGGCGGCACGCGGCGCGCCAGGGCGGGATCAGGCGGCTTCATCCTCGACTCACTATACACCCGCCGGCAGAAGCTTCTCGGCGGGTCCCGGGGGGCGACCATATAATGGTCGCAGGACACAGCCCCGTCGGGGCGCTTCGGCCGGCGAAAGGACACGCAGATGAACGGGGAACGGAAGCTGGCGCTGTTCATCGACTTCGAGAACATCGCCCGCGGCGTCAAGGAGGCGCAGTACAAGGCCTTCGAGATCAAGCTGGTGCTCGAACGATTGCTGGAGAAGGGCAAGATCATCGTCCGCCGGGCCTACGCGGACTGGAACCGCTTCACCGAGTACAAGCGCCCCTTCCACGAGTGGGCGATCGAGCTGATCGACGTTCCGCAGAGCCGCTACAGCGGCAAGAACTCGGCGGACATCCGGATGGTGGTGGACGCGCTCGACCTCGCCTACGGCAAGACCCACATCGACTCGTTCGCGCTCGTGTCCGGCGATTCCGACTTCTCGCCGCTCGTGTCGAAGCTCCGCGAGAACGACCGCTACGTCATCGGGCTCGGGGTCAAGTCGTCCTCGTCCGACCTCCTCGTCGGCAACTGCGACGAGTTCATCTTCTACGAGGACCTGATCCGCGACACGAAGAAGACCAACCTCCTGCGGGGGCTCCCCGAGAAGAAGGCCGAGGCGATGGCGCAGCTCATCGATGCGATCCAGGCGCTGCAGCGCGAAAACAAAGAGACGTTGTGGGGCTCGATGGTCAAGCAGACGATGATCCGCAAGAACCCGGCCTTCAACGAGTCGTACTACGGGTTCTCGACCTTCTCGAAGCTCCTCGAGGAGGCCGCCAAGCAGAAGATCGTCACGCTCGAGCGCGACGAGAAGAGCGGCACGTACGTCATCACGGCCCTCACGGAAGAGGGCGGCCGCGCCGCCTGAGCCGGGGCCGCGCCGCCGGGCCTAGTCGCCGCTCCAGGGCGCGATGAGCCAGTCGATCGACCACGCGCCCGCGCCGCCGATGACGAGCGAGAGCGCTATCGCGATCAGGGCCAGGTTGAACTCGTAGCCGTGCCCCTTCCCCGGCGTCACGTACCAGTTGAGGAAGAAGCCGTGGCGCGCGTGCACCTTCGTGATCGCGACGAGCATGACGACGATGAGGCCGAGGGCCGCGGGGCGCGTGAGGAAGCCGATGAGCACCGCGAGCCCGCCGAAGCACTCGACGCAGGCCGCCAGGACGGTCGCGGCCGGCGGGATGTTCATCTTGCGGAAGCCCTCGATCGTCGCCTTGAGGCCCCCGCCCCCGAACCAGCCGAAGACCTTCTGGGCGCCGTGGGCGAAGAAGATCACCCCGAGCCCGAGCCGGACCACCAGATGCGACCAGGAAGGATACGTTCCGAAGACCAGATCCCTGAAATCGTCCATGGCCCCTCCTCGTCCGTTGCGATGGCCGCCACCACAGCGTATCCTCGCCCCGTGAGCCGGGCGTCGAGCCGAGTCCGCAGATCGGCGCGAGTGTACTACATCGCCGCGCTCGCGATCTCGCTCGTTGTTCTTCCCGGCGGGGCGGACGGTCAAGTCGACCTCACCACCCCGCCGAGCATGGTGAAGGGCCCGCCCGGCGCCGTCGTGACCATCGTGGAGTTCGCCGATTACCAGTGACCGCACTGCCGGGAACTCCAGCGGGCGCTGGGGCAGATCCTGACGGAGTACGCCGGCCGCGTCCGGCTCGTCTTCAAGGACCGGCCGCTCGCCGGCCACGCGCTGGCGCGGCCCGCGCACGAGGCCGCGCGGTGCGCCGGCGCCAAGGGGAAGTACTGGGAGTACCACGACCTCCTGTTCGAGGAGCAGCCGGCGTTCGAGCGCAGCGACCTGCTCCTGTACGCGGCCGACGTCGGCCTCGACCGGGAGGACTTCGCGCGCTGCCTGGACGAGCGCCGCTACGCGCCCGACGTGGACGCCGACGTGCGCCAGGCGATGGCGCTCGGGATCCTGTCCACGCCGACCCTGCTCGTCAACGGCCGCCGGATCGTCGGCGCGCCGAGCGTGGAGGAGTTCCGGTCCATCGTCGAGGACGTGCTCCGGGAGCGACGCTGATGCCGTTCGTGCGGGTCGCCGACGCGGCGGACATCGCGCCCGGCAAGGGCACCCTCGTCGAGCGGGACGGCGTGGCGCTCGCCGTGTTCAACGCGGGCGGCGGGCGCTTCTACGCGGTGAGCCCCGTCTGCCCGCACGAGGACGGGCCCCTCGCCGAGGGCTGGCTCGAGGGGCAGACGATCGTCTGCCCGTGGCACGGGTACAACTTCGACCTCACGACGGGCGCGTGCCTCGTCGACCCCGACCTCCAGATCGCCACGTACCCCGTGCGCGTCGTCGACGGCGCGGTCGAGGTCGAGCTGCCGTGACGGCGAGCCGATGACAGACGCGCGGCGAAGCGTGTACGTGGACCCCGCCGACCGAGCCTGGCAGGAGCGCCGGCCCGGCGTCCACTGGAAAGTCCTCTGGGAGGACGGCGACCGCAAGGCCGTGCTGATGCGCGGGGCACCCGGCGCCACGATCCCCCGCCACCGCCACCTGGGTGACGAGCAGATCTTCGTCCTCGAGGGCAGCGTGACGGACGACAGCGGCACGTGCGTGAAGGGCGCCTACGCGCGGCGCCCGTCCGGCTGCGTCCACAGCGTGTCGAGCCGCGAGGGCGCCCTCGTCCTCGCGATCATGTCGGGTGGCACCGAGCCCGTCTAAAGGTTGCATCGCGCCGACGAAACGCCTAATGTATGGCCGAAGGAACGCTCCCATGACCGAACGCGCCGTCAAGCACGTCAGGAAATTCCTGGGACAGCGCCTGCGGGCGCTCCGCAAGCAGCGGCTGCTCAGCCAGGAGCGGCTCGGCGAGCGCGCGAGCCTTTCCGGAAAGTTCATCGGCGAGGTCGAGCGCGGCGAGAAGTCCATCTCGATGGACAGCCTCTACCGCGTCTCGGTGGCGCTCGGGGTGCCGCTCAGGGATTTAACCGACGTGGGCGACAAGCACGCGCCGATCCCGACGGAAGACGCCGAGAAGATCTTCGCCCTGGTGTCGGGGCGGCGCCGCCCCGAGGATGTCCGGAAGGCGTACAACGTCCTGCGCGCGATGTTCGGGCGCGCCTCGTAACCCTCCCGCGGTCCACGCAGCTCACTCGTCTCCCGCACGGCAGGTGTGACCACCATGACCCAGGATCAGCTGTGGCTCGGGATCGGACTGCTCGGTCAGGCGTTCTTCTCCGCGCGCTTCCTGGTGCAGTGGGTCGCCAGCGAGCGCGCCCGCAAGAGCATCGTCCCGCGGCCCTTCTGGTTCTTCTCGGTGGGCGGCGGCATGACGCTTCTCGCGTACGCGATCTATCGGATGGATCCCGTCTTCATCCTCGGCCAGGGCGCGGGCCTCGTCATCTACGCCCGCAATCTCTACTTCATCTACCGCCATCCCGAGCGCGTCCTCCACTCCTGAGGTCCCACGCCGGATAATAATGATAGGATCTGGAGCAACAAAGGAGATCCCCGTGCCCGCGACCATGAACTGGGCCCAGTGCCACACGCGTCCCGTGCTGATGATCCCCGGCCCGACCGAGCTCCCGTTTCCGGTCATCCAGGCGATGAACCAGCCGCCCACGATCCAGTACGACCGGCACTTCGACGAGCAGGTGCTCGAGCCGACGATCCTCGCGCTGCGCCAGGTGTTCCAGACGAAGGGCGAGGTCATCATCATGCCCGGCTCCGGCCGGACCGCGCTGGAGGCGGGCGCGCTCA
>DATFVL010000013.1 GCA_035260325.1 Candidatus Methylomirabilota bacterium
GGGCGACGCGGCGATGAAGGTCGCGACCGACGCCGTCCAGGTCTTCGGCGGCTACGGCTACACGCGCGAGTTCCCCGTCGAGCGCTTCTTCCGCGACGCGAAGATCATGCAGATCTACGAGGGCACCAACCAGATCCAGCGCGTCGTCATCGCGCGCGAGCTGCTCGGGTTCTGACCCGAGACGCGGAATGACGGGATATCCCAGTCTAGATAACGCGGTGCCGAGGTGTAGGGGATTCCGGCTAACAGCACGGCCCAAGGTGTTTGCGACGCAACGGGCCGCTGGTCAATCGGCGACATGCGGTCCAGGCGCGCCGGATCATCGGTGTTATCGAGTTCTGTCCAATTCTAGTTCGCCGCACTGCGGTGGTACGGAATGACTGGATGATGAGAGGTAGCTCGTCTTCGTGCGCTGGGAGGTTGGCGATGCTTGTCGTTTTCGCGCTGACTTTCGCCTTTCTGGTCGCTCCGATCGTCGCCGAGGCGCAACAGGCGGCCAAGGTCTATCGGATCGGCTTCCTGGGCAACTCCACGCCGGCACTCGAGGCCCATCTCGTCGCAGGATTTCGCAGCGGCCTGCGTGACCTCGGGTACGAGGAAGGCCGAAACGTCGCGATCGAATATCGCTGGGCTGACGGGAGGTACGATCGCTTTCCCGCGCTCATCAACGAGCTCGTGGCCTCGCGAGTGGACGTGCTCGTCACGGCCGGCACGCCTGCCACTCTCGCCGTCAAGAAGGCCACGACCGCCATTCCCCTCGTCATGGTCGCCGTGGCGGATCCCGTCGGCGACGGCATCGTCGCGAGCCTCGCGCGGCCGGGTGGCAACATCACCGGCGTCAGCTCGATCGCCCTCGACCTCGACGGGAAACGGCTAGAGCTCCTGCGCGAACTCCTGCCGAACGCCGTCGCCATCGGCGTGGTCTGGAATCCAGCGAATGCGTCCCATCCGGCCGTCCTCGACCGGGTGCGCGTCGCGGCCGAAGCGTTGCGATTGAAAATTCACCTCGTGCCCGCGCGGACGTCGGAGGAGCTGGCCGACGCATTCGGCGCGATTGCCAAAGAGCGCGCGGATGCCGTCGTCGTGTTGGCGGACCGGCTCATCCTTCACCATCGCGCGCGGATGATGGCTCTGGCTCTCCAGTACCGGTTGCCGGGAATGTATGTGTACCAGGAGCTGGTCGAGGCCGGCGGCCTGGTCTCCTTCGGACCGAACTACGTAGACATCCATCGGCGCGCCGCGGTGTACGTGGACAAGATCCTCAAAGGGGCCAAGCCGGCGGATCTGCCCGTGGAGCAACCGACAACGTTCGAGCTGGCGATCAATCTCCGAACGGCGAAGGCGCTCGGCGTAACGATTCCGCCATCGATCCTGCTCCGAGTGGACCGGCTCATCGAGTGAGTCCGAGCCTGATCGACTCGCATCTGCGAAGGGCGGCGAACCGCGCGCTGGAACGGACCGCGGGCGTTATGCGCACCGACGGTTGTCTTCCGCCCGAGCCTCGCCCCCAGCTGAACCAGTGACCATCTGAGCGATGCCATCGAAACCGGGTCGGCGTCGCTCACGCGTCGCCGAGCAGCAGCTTCTCGTGGAGCGCGCTGAGGATCTCGGCGACCGCCGCAGACGCCCAGACGTCGAAGAAGGGCGAGCGCTGCATGGCCAGGAACTCCCGCGTGTCGCGCTCCTTCCGCTGCGCTTCGGTCTCGCCGGGTCGCGCCGCCTGCATGTGTGAGCGGACGCGGTCCTTGTGATACATGGCCGGATACTCGATGTAGCGGCAGAGCTCGCGGAAGTCCTTCGTGTAGAACACCGCCACCGGCAGCGACGCCCACTCGCCGCCGTTCTTCGCGTTCATGAACTCGAGCATGATGTCGTGGTTGGCGTCGGGGGCGGCGGCGGGGTCGGGGCGCCGCGTCCCGAGGATCTTCTTGCCGTCGCGGTTGAAGATCCGCAGCTCGAGCCCGCCCGCCTCGGCGAGCCGCGCGAGCACGGGCACGTCGCGGCGGCAGTCCGACGACCAGTCCTCCGAGATCACGAGGATCTTCGCGGGCCCATTGGGCTCCGCGGCGAGCCACCTGATCGCGGCCGTCTGCTCCTCGCTCAGGCGCGCCCGGGTGTAGCGCTCGCGAAACACGGCGCTGTTGTCCCGGCGCGGGGCGCCCATCGACCCGCCGTCGGGGAAGTAGCTGCCGAAGGCCTCGCGGGCGAGGTTTTCCGGGCTGCCGGTGTACGTCACGTACTGGTCGAAGGTCATGCCCCTGGCGAACCGCTCGGGAGTGACGACGCTCGTGGCCATGCTCTCCTCCTCGGGGCCCATCATATATAATCGCGCCCACCGGCAAGGAGGCCGTTTCATGGCGAGCACCCGGCTGAATCGTCGCACCTTCCTCTGGACCACCGCCGCGGGCACGGCCGTCCTCGGCGTCCCGCGGCCGCTCCGCGCGCAGGCGCCGACGTTCAAGATCGGCGCGATCCACCCGGTCACCGGCCCGCTCGCCGAGCCCGGCCAGGCATGCCGCGTCGGCGCGCAGATGGCCGTGGACGCGGTGAACGCGGCCGGCGGGATCAAGAGCAAGGGCGGGGTGAAGCTCGAGCTGCTCGTCGGCGACACGCAGAGCAAGCCCGAGAACGGGCGCGTCGAGGCCGAGCGCGTCGTGAACCAGGGCGCCCGGATGCTGATGGGCTCGTTCGATTCCGGCTCGACGAACGCGATGGTATCGGTCGCCCAGCAGAAGCGCGTGCCGTTCCTGGTGGACATCGCCGCCGCCGATCCGATCACGGCGAACGTCGCGAAGTCGGTGCGCGAGGGCCAGCAGAAGGTCCAGTACGTCTATCGCAACTTCCCGACGGGCTCGGGCTTCGGGCGCAGGGCGGTGCAGTACTTCACCGAGATCTTCGCGGCGGCGGGCGTCTCGCCCAAGCGCGTCGTGCTGATGTACTGCAACGACCTCTTCGGCCAGAACCAGGCGCGCGGCTTCCAGGCCGCCCACAAGGCGGCGAACCCGTCGTGGGAGATCGTCGAGTCGATCCCGTGGCCGGAGCCGCCGTCGGACCTCTCGACCGAGGTCTCGCGCGCGAAGGCGCTCAAGCCCGACGTCATCGCGCCGATCACGCGCCCCGCGTCCGCTCAGCTCCTGCTGCCCGAGATCCGCAAGCAGCGCGTCGAGATGCTGGGCATCGTCGGCCCGGGGAGCCCCGGGCTCTACGAGGCGGGCCAGCTCGCCGCGCTGAAGGAGGACCTCGAGTACGTGCTGACGAGCGTGCCGTGGGTGAACTTCAAGAACCCGAAGACCCCGGCGGTCGCCGACGAGTACAGGAAGCGCTCGGGCGGCAAGACGTTCGACACGAACTCCGGCTATTCGTACGACGCCGTCTTCGTCATCGCCGACGTGCTCGAGCGGGCGGCCCGGCTCGACGACCCCGACGCGATCGTCGAGGCCCTGAAGACCACCGACTACGCGGCCGGTCTCATGCAGTACGGCGGTCCCATCCGCTTCAACGAGGTCGGCGATAACCAGAACGCGATCCCCACCATGATCCAGATCCTGGGCCAGCGCCCGGTCGCCGTCTGGCCGAAGGAGGCCGCTCTCCAGAAGTTCGTCTTCCCGCGGCCGAAGGCGTAGCGATCGACCCGACGCTGGTCTTGCAGGGGCTGGTGAGCGGTCTGCTGTTCGGCGGCGTCTACAGCCTGATGGCCGTCGGCCTCACGCTCATCTTCGGCGTCATGCGCGTGGTGAACTTCGCCCACGGCGACATGATGGTGTGGGGGATGTACCTCGCGTTCGTGCTCGCGACGCGCGCGGGCGTGGACCCGTACCTGGCGTTCGCCGCCTGCGCGGCGGCGCTCTTCGTCCTCGGCTTCGCCGTCCAGCGCGCGCTCGTGGACCGCATCCTCGACGCGCCCCACGAGATGCAGATCCTCCTCATGCTCGGCGTCGCCCTCGTGCTCGAGAACGTGGCGCTCGTCGTCTTCGGGCCGGAGCCGACGCGCGTGCGCTCCGCGCTCTCGACGGCCACGATCTGGCTCGGCCCGGTATTCCTCGACGTGGCCCGGCTCGTGACCTTCGGGGTGGCGATCGTGCTGTCGTGGGCGCTGTACGTCTTCCTGTTCCGCACCGACCTCGGCCGGACGATGCGGGCGGCGGCCGACAACCCCTACGGCGCGCGCGTGATCGGCACCGACGTGCGCCGCGTCTACGCGGTCGCCTTCGGCGTGGGCGCCGCGTGCGTAGGGGCGGCCGGGGCGCTCGTCGCGCCGATCGTGCCGTTCCAGCCGCCCACGGGGCTCTCGCTCTCGGTCACGTCCTTCAACATCGTGATCATCGGCGGGATGGGGAGCCTCCTCGGCGCGTTCGTCGGCGGCCTGCTGGTCTCGGTGGCCGAATCGCTCGGCGCGGTCTTCCTCACGCCCTCGCTCAAGGAGCTGGCGAGCTTCTCGCTCCTGATCCTGATCCTCCTGTTCCGGCCGGCGGGCCTCTTCGGCCGGCGCGCATCGTGAAGTGGCTCGGCGCCCTCGCGGTCCTGGCGCTGCTCGCGCTGCCGGCCGTGCTGAACTCCTACGGCGTGACGATCTTCATCCTCATCTTCTTCTACGCCTTCCTCGGCCAGGCCTGGAACGTGGTCGGCGGCTACGCGGGCCAGCTCTCCGTGGGCCACGCGGCCTTCGTCGGGGTCGGCGGCTACACCGCGGCGATGCTCTCGATCGAGAAGGGGCTGACGCCGTGGCTCGGCATGTTCGCCGGCGGCGCGCTCGCGGCCCTCCTGGGCGCCGTGATCGGCTACCTCGGCTTCCGCTTCGGCCTGCGCGGGTTCTACTTCGTGCTCCTCACGGTGGCCTTCGCGGAGATCTGCCGCATCGCCGTCTCGAACATCGACGCCCTCGGCGGCGCGCTCGGCCTCTACATCACGTTCACCGGCGATCCGCGCCAGTTCCAGTTCCAGGACAACCGCGTCTACTACTACATCGCGCTCGGGCTGATGCTCGCGGCGACCGGGATCGTCGCGCTCCTCGAGCGGCGGCGCTTCGGGATCTACCTGACGGCGATCCGCGAGGACGAGGGCGCGTGCGAGGCGCTCGGCGTCGACACGCTCAAGTACAAGCTCCTCGCCATGATCCTCTCCTCGTTCCTCACCGGGATCGGAGGGACCTTCTACGCGTTCTACCTCTTCTCGCTCCAGCCCGGGACGATGTTCGGCATCCCGCTCTCCGTCGAGATCATCCTGCGGCCCATCGTCGGCGGCGCCGGGACGCTCCTCGGCCCGCTCCTCGGCTCGTTCATCCTGACGCCCCTCGCCGAGCTGTCGCGCCTCTACTTCGGCCAGAGCGGCCTCCACGGGCTCCACCTCGTGGCGTACGGCCTGCTGCTGATCGGGGTCGTGCTCTTCCTGCCGCAGGGCGCGTATCCCTACCTGCGGCGGCTCATCGCGGGCACGCGCGCATGACCGGCGCGCTGCTCGAGGTGACCGGGCTGTCGAAGCGTTTCGGTGGGCTCCAGGCTGTGCGCGACCTCTCGCTCCGAGTGGCCGAGCGCGAGATCGTCGCCCTGATCGGCCCGAACGGCGCGGGCAAGACGACCGCGTTCGCCCTCATCTCGGGGTTCCTCACCGCCGACGCGGGGGCGATCCGCTTCCGCGGCCGCTCGATCACCGGCCTGGCGCCCCACCGCGTCTGCGCGCTCGGCATGGCGCGGACGTTCCAGATCACGCGCCCGTTCCCCCGGCTCTCGGTCCTGCGCAACGTGATGATCGGCGCGCTCGGGCGCCACGCCGAGCCCCGCGAGGCCGAGGCGCGCGCCCGCGCGGTCCTCGACGAGCTGGGGCTCGCGGCGAAGGCCGAGCGCCCCGCGGGCGGCCTCACGCTCGCCGAGCGCAAGCGGCTCGAGCTCGCGAAGGCGCTCGCGACGGAGCCCGTGCTGCTCCTGCTCGACGAGGTGATGTCGGGGCTCAACGACGCGGAGACGGAGCGCCTCGTCGCCGAGGTCCGCGCGATCAACGCGCGCGGGATGGCGATCCTCCTGATCGAGCACGTCATGCGCGCGGTGATGTCGCTGGCCTCACGGATCGTGGTCCTCAACTACGGCGAGCGGATCGCAGAGGGCCGGCCGGAGGAGGTCGCGAACGACCCGCGGGTGATCGAGGCCTATCTCGGCGACGAGCCGGCGTGATGGCCGCGCTGCTGCGGCTCGAGGGGATCGAGGCGGGCTACGGCGACATGACGGCCGTGCGCGGCGTCTCGCTCGAGGTCCGCGCGGGTGAGATCGTGGCGCTCATCGGTTCGAACGGCGCGGGCAAGACCACCACGCTCCGCGCGATCTCGGGGCTCGTCCCGCTCCGCCGCGGCGCGGTGGAGCTCGACGGTCGCCGGCTCCAGGAGGTGACGCCCGCGCGGATCGTCGCCGGCGGCGTGGCCCACGTGCCCGAGGGCCGCCAGCTCTTCCCGAGCATGACGGTCGAGGAGAATCTGACGCTCGGCGCGCGTACCGCGGAGAGCCGGCGCCTGCGCGCCGAGACGCTCGAGCGCGTCGTGACGCTCTTCCCGCGCCTCGCCGAGCGCCGGCGGCAGCTCGCCGGGACGCTCTCGGGCGGCGAGCAGCAGATGGCCGCGATCGGGCGGGCGCTCATGGCCCGGCCGCGCCTGCTCATGCTCGACGAGCCCTCGCTGGGCCTGGCGCCGGTCGTCGTGGCCTCGATCTTCGAGGACCTCGTGCGGATCAACCGGGACGGCGTGACTATTCTATTGGTCGAGCAGCACGTGCCGCGCGCGCTCCGCCTCTCGCACCGCGCCTACGTGCTCGAGAACGGGACGATCGCCCTCGAGGGCCCGAGCGCGCGCCTGCTCGCCGACGAAGGGATCAAGCGCGCGTACTTCGGGCGATAGGGGATCCACCGGTGGAGGTGAGGGCGCTGAGGGACGACGAGGTCGCGCTGTTCAAAACGCTCCGCCTCAGCGCGCTGGCCGACGCTCCGGATGCCTTCGCCCGGACGCTCGCCCACGCCGCGGCGCAGCCCGCGTCCTACTGGGAGGAGCTCACGCGCTCGATGACGGCGCCCGGCGGCCAGGTCATGTTCGTCGCCGAGGACGGGCCGCGCGCCGTCGGCCTCGTCTTTGGCCTCCTCGACCGCGCGCAGCCGACGGTCGGCCGCGTGGGCGGCATGTGGGTCGCTCCCGAGGCGCGCGGCCGGGGCGCGGGCCTGGCGCTGCTCGACGCCGTCCTCGGCTGGGCGCGCACACGCGGCCTCGACCGGCTCGAGCTGTGGGTGACCGAGGGCAACTCGGCGGCGGTGAGACTCTACCGTCGCGCGGGCTTCGTCGAGACGGGGGCGCGCGACGTGCTGCCCGCGAACGAGGCGCTCGCCACGGTCCAGATGGCCCTGGCGTTATACTAACGGTCCCATGACGAGCCCGATCATCACCGAGGCGGTCCGGACGCTGATCGAGCGCCGCGACCTCTCGCGCATCGAGGCCGCGGCGGCGATGGAGGCGATCATGTCCGGCGCGGCGACGAACGCGCAGATCGCCGCGTTCCTGACGGCGCTCCGCATGAAGGGCGAGACCGTGGAGGAGCTGATCGGTTTCGCCCAGGTGATGCGCGCGAAGGCCGTCCGCGTCCGAACACGCGCCGACGAGGTCGCGGGGCTCACCGGCACCGACCGCGACATGCTCATCGACACCTGCGGCACGGGCGGGGACGCGGCCGGCACCTTCAACGTCTCGACCGCGACGGCGTTCGTCGTCGCCGGCGCCGGGCTCCGCGTCGCCAAGCACGGCAACCGCTCGGTCTCCTCGCTCTGCGGCTCGGCCGACGTGGTCGAGACGCTCGGGATCAACCTCGAGCTCCCGCCGCCGAAGGTCAGCCGCTGCGTCGACGAGGTCGGTATCGGCTTCCTCTACGCCCCGCTCCTGCACACGGCGATGAAGCACGTGATGGCCGCGCGGCGCGAGATGGGCGTGCGCACCGTGTTCAACATGCTCGGCCCGCTCACGAATCCGGCGGGCGCCAACGCCCAGGTGATCGGCGTCTACGCGGCGGCCCTCACCGAGCCGCTCGCGCGCGTCCTCGCGGAGCTCGGCACGCACCGGGCCTTCGTCGTCCACGGCGCGGACGGCCTCGACGAGATCTCCAACACGGGCGAGAGCCGCGTCTCAGAGGTGCGCGAGGGCGTCGTCGGCACGTTCAGCGTGCGGCCCGAGGACTTCGGGATGCCGCGCGCCGCGATCGGCGATCTGAAGGGCGGCGATCGGGAGCAGAACGCCGAGATCATCCGCGGGATCCTCGCCGGCGAGCCCGGGCCCAAGCGCGACATCGTCCTGATGAACGCCTCGGCCGCGCTCGTCGCGGGGGGCCGGGCGCGCGACCTGAAGGAAGGCGTCGAGCTGGCGGCGCGCTCGATCGACACGGGGGCCGCGCGCGGCCGGCTCGAGCGCCTCGTCGCCTTCTCCCAGGAGCTCGCGCGGGAGGGCGCCTCCTAACGCACGTCACGCACGGGTCCGCGTGGGCGGGCGGCCTTGCGCTCTGCCGTCTCGCGGCCCTAGAATAGGCCGTCGCGGCGCACCCCAAGTCCCCGCGGGTGCTGCTCTCTCGCCTCCGTTTCCGGTGCCGGCGCTTCCGCGATGCGTGCGGCTCGCTGGTGTTCTAGAACACCGAGGGGGTCGGGGTGAGGACGAACGGGAACGGCAGGGCCAACGGGCGGGTCCCGCGCTACCACCGGATCGCCGAGGCGCTCCGCGCGCGGATCCGTGAGGGCGCGCTCCGGCCCGGCGCCCGGCTCGACAACCAGCGACGGCTCGCGCAGAGCTTCGGCGTGACGCTGATGACGCTGCGGCAGGCGCTCGAGCTGCTCGAGCGCGAGCACCTGATCTCGCGCCGTCACGGCCTCGGGACGTTCGTCGCCGCGCCCTCCATCGACTACGACATCCTGCAGCTCCGCCGGTTCGCGGGCGACCTCCAGGCCAAGGGCGAGCACGTGACGACGCGCCTGGTCGGGACGAAGTTCCTCGTGCCCGACCACCGTGTCGCCGACGCGCTCGGGCTGGGGCCGCGCGCGCGCGTGCTCGCGCTCGAGCGGCTCCGCCTGGTGGACGGCCACCCGATGAGCCTCCAGCGCTCGTTCCTCCCGGCGCCGATCGGCGAGGAGGTCGTCCGCGCCGACCTGGCGCGCACGCCGCTCCACCAGGTGCTCGAGTTCAAGCTGGGCGTCGCGATCGAGCGCGCGCGCGAGACGGTGTCGGCGGTGCGCCTCGGCCGTCGCGAGGCGCGCGAGCTCGGCTGCCGCCCCGGGGCGCCCGCGTTCGAGTCCGAGCGCGTGTCCTACGACGCGGGCGGCGCGCCCATCGTCTTCGATCGCGTGTTCATCCCCGGCGATCGCTTCCGGATCACCCGGGAGCTCCATTACGAGCAGTGCGAGCGGCAGGACGCCGGCGCTGCCGCAGGCACGCCCGTCCGAGGCGAGCGGTGACATCTTCGAAGGAGACGTCATGAAGATCCTGGTGGCCGTCAAGCAGGTGCCCGACACGGCGACGCAGGTGAAGATCGGCGCCGACCCACGCGCGATCGACACCGCGGGCATCACGTGGATCGTCTCGCCCTACGACGAGTTCGCCGTCGAGGAGGCCCTGCGCATCAAGGAGAAGCGCGGCCAGGGCGAGGTGGTGGCCGTGTCGCTCGGCCCCGAGCGCGTGAAGGAGGCGCTGCGCTCGTGCCTCGCGATGGGGTGCGATCGCGCGATCCACCTGAACGACGCCGCGTGGAACGACGCCGACACGCTCGCGACCGCCCGGGCGCTCGCCGCGGTGGTCAAGCAGGAGCAGCCCGGCCTCGTGCTCTGCGGACGGCAGGCGATCGACGACGACATGGGCGCGGTGACGGCGCAGCTCGCCGAGCTGCTGGGCTGGGCGTGCGCCTCCTGGATCATGGAGGAGGCCGTGGACGCCGACGGCAAGACGGTCCGCGTCGCGCGCCAGGTCGAGGGCGGCCTCGAGATCTTCGACCTCCCGCTCCCGGCGATCCTCGCGGCGCAGAAGGGGCTCAACGAGCCGCGCTATCCGACGCTGAAGGGCATCATGGGCGCGAAGAAGAAGGAGATCAGGGACGTGAAGGCCGCGGACCTCGGGCTCGGCGCCGAGCCGCCGCAGCTCTCGGTGGTCTCCCTCCAGGCGCTCCCGCCCCGTCCCCCCGGGCGCATCATCCAGGGCGACGTGCCGACAGCGGTCCGAGAGCTCGTGCGCGCGCTGCGCGAAGACGCCAAAGCCATCTAGGGGACGGGACAATGCCGAACGCATGGTGGTGCATCGTCGAGGACGACCGGCAGGGGATGCCGAAGAAAGTGATGGCCGAGGTGATCGGCGAGGTCTCGCGCCTCTCGGGCGGCCAGACCGAGGCCGTCTGGCTTACCGACAAGGCGACCGACGCGGGCCTCACGCAGCTCGGCGAGTGGGGGGTCGGCAAGGTGTGGCTCCTGGAGAACGCGGGGCTCGCGCCCTACCGCAGCGAGGTGTGGGCCGGCGCGCTCGCCGCGCTGGCCACGAAGGAGTCGCCGAAGGCCATCCTCGGTGCCGTGACGAGCCGCCAGCGCGAGATGATCCCGCGCCTCGCCGCGAAGCTCGGCGTCGGGCTCGCGGCCGACTGCGTGGCGCTGGCGCTCGAGGGCGACAAGCTGGTCGCGACGCGGCCCGTGTACGCGGGCAAGCTCCTCGCGAAGGTGACGTGGGCGAAGGGCCCGTGGGTCGCGACGCTGCGCCCGAATGTCTTCCGCCCGGCCGAGGCCAAGCCGGGCCGGACGGCCGCGGTCGAGCGGCCGGCGACGTCGCCGCCGCCGGCCCTCATGAAGTTCGTCGAGCGACGCGAGGAGGCCGCGACGGGGCTGCCCGAGCTCGCCGAGGCCGAGATCGTGATCTCCGGCGGGCGCGGCATGAAGGGGCCGGAGAACTACGTGATCCTCGAGGACCTGGGGCGCGTCATCGGCGCGGCGGTGGGCGCCTCGCGCGCGGCCGTGGACGCGGGCTGGCGGCCCCACCGCTTCCAGATCGGCCAGACGGGCCGGACGATCTCGCCGAAGCTCTACCTGGGCTTCGGGGTCTCGGGCGCGATCCAGCACCTCGCGGGGATGCGGACGTCGAAGGTCATCGTCGCCGTGAACAAGGACCCGGAGGCGCCGATCTTCAAGATCGCCGACTACGGCATCGTGGCCGACCTCTTCGAGGTCGTCCCGGAGCTCACCAAAGAGTTCAAGAAGCTGCTGGAGAAATGAACCTCGAGCCGAGCGACGAGCAGCAGATGATCCAGGCGATGGCGCGGGAGTTCGCCGAGTCCGCGATCCGCCCCATCGCCGCCGAGATCGACCGGGAGGCCCGGTTCCCCCACGAGACCGTCAAGCGGATGGGTGAGCTGGGGCTCATGGGCATCGCGATTCCGGAGCAATGGGGGGGCAGCGGCGCCGACACTGTCGCCTACGTCCTGGCGCTCGAGGAGATCGCGAAGGCCTGCGCGAGCCACGCCGTCATCATGTCGGTGAACAACTCGCTCTACGGCGACCCGGTCCACACGTACGGCACCGACGCCCAGCGCGAGCGCTTCCTCACGCCCGTCGCCTCCGGCCGGGCGCACGGCTGCTTCGCCCTCACGGAGCCCCAGGCGGGCTCCGACGCCACGAACCAGCACACGGTCGCCGTCCGCGACGGCGACGCGTACGTCCTGAACGGGCGGAAGCTCTTCATCACGAACGGGCGGGAGGCCTCCTTCGCCCTCGTCTTCTGCCAGACGGACCGCGCGCAGCGCCACCACGGGATCTCGGCGTTCGTGGTCGAGAAGGGCACGCCCGGCTTCGCCGTGTCCAAGACCGAGGACAAGCTCGGCATCCGCGCCTCGGACACGGCCGAGCTCGTGTTCGACGACTGCCGCGTGCCCGCCGCGAACCGGCTCGGCGCGGAGGGGCAGGGGTTCAGGATCGCGATGGCCGCGCTCGACGGCGGGCGGATCGGGATCGCGGCTCAGGCGGTGGGGATCGCGGCGGGCGCGTACGAGCGGGCGCTCGCGTACGCGCGCGAGAGGAAGGCGTTCGGCGTGGCGATCGGCCAGCACCAGATGGTCCAGTGGATGCTCGCCGACATGGCGACGGCGATCGATGGCGCGCGGCTCCTGACGCTCCGGGCGGCCGCGCTCAAGGACGCGGGCCGGCCGGTCACGGGCGCGGCGGCGATGGCCAAGCTCTTCGCGGCCGAGACCGCCATGAAGGTGACGACCGACGCGGTCCAGGTGCACGGCGGCTACGGGTTCATCAAGGACTACGAGGTCGAGCGCTACTTCCGCGACGCGAAGATCACGCAGATCTACGAGGGCACCTCGCAGATCCAGAAGCTCGTGATCGCGCGCGAGGCGCTCGGCGCGTGAGCGCGGGGAGGCGGGCATGAGCGACGAGCGTGGGCCGGAGGCGGCGCCGCACGAGCCGGCGAAGGGGTCCGAGCGGCCGGTGAGGTTCGAGTCGCTCTCGGGCATCCCGCTGGCACCGCTCTACACGCCGGCGGACCTCGAGGGCAAGTCCTACGAGGAGCGGCTGGGCCGCCCGGGCGAGTACCCGTACACCCGCGGCGTTTACCCGACGATGTACCGCGGCCGGCTCTGGACCATGCGGATGTTCGCCGGCTTCGGCAGCCCGGAGGACACGAACGCGCGCTTCAAGTACCTCCTCGCGCAGGGCCAGACCGGCCTCTCGACCGCCTTCGACATGCCCGCGCTGATGGGCTACGACGCCGACCACCCGCGCGCGCGCGGCGAAGTGGGCAAGGAGGGCGTCTCGATCTCCACGCTCGATGACTTCGCGCGCCTCTTCGCCGACATCCCGCTGGGCGAGGTGACGACGTCCATGACGATCAACTGCACCGCGTCGGTCGCGCTCGCGATGTACCTGGCGCTCGCCGACCGGCAGGGCGTCGCGTGGGACCGGGTCGGCGGCACGATGCAGAACGACATGCTCAAGGAGTTCATCGCGCAGAAGGAATGGATCTGCCCGCCCGAGCCGGCCGTCCGGATCGTGACCGACATGATCGAGTTCACGTCCAAGCACGTGCCGCGGTTCAACCCGGTCTCGATCTCTGGCTACCACATCCGCGAGGCCGGCTCGACCGCGGTGCAGGAGCTCGCGTTCACGCTGGCGGACGGGCTCGCCTACGTCGAGGCGGCCCTGGCGCGGGGGCTCGACGTGGACGCGTTCGCGCCGCGGCTCAGCTTCTTCTTCGACGTCCACAACGACTTCTTCGAGGAGATCGCGAAGCTCCGCGCCGCGCGGCGGATGTGGGCGCGCTTCATGAAGGAGCGCTACCGCGCCAAGCGGCCCGAGTCCATGCGCCTGCGCACCCACACGCAAACCGCGGGCGTGTCGGCGACCGCGCAACAGCCGCTCAACAACATCGCGCGTGTCGCGATTCAGGCGTTGGCCGCGGTGCTCGGCGGCGCTCAGTCGCTCCACACCAACTCCTATGATGAAACGTGGGCGCTGCCTACCGAAGAGGCGGTTACTGTCGCCCTTCGTACTCAACAGATCATCGCCGAGGAAACCGGCGTCGCCCTCACCATCGACCCGCTCGGCGGCGCGTATTTTCTCGAGTCGCTGACCGACCGGATGGAGGAGGCGGCGCTCGCGTACATCCGGAAGATCGACGCGATGGGCGGCATGATCCGCGCGATCGACGCGGGCTACCCGCAGAGGGAGATCGCCGACGCCGCGTACCGCTACCAGCTGATGGACGACCGGGGCGAGAAGGTCGTGGTCGGCGTCAACAAGTACGCGATGCCGGAGGAGCGCCCGATCCACTACCTGAAGATCGACGAGGCGGTCGAGCTCGAGCAGATCGCGAGGGTGGGCCGGTTCAAGGCGTCGCGGGACATGACGAAGGTGGGGCGGCGGCTCGCGCAGCTCGCCGACGCGTGCCGGAACGGCCAGAACGTGATGCCCGTGCTCATCGACGCCGTGCGCGACGACGCGAGCCTCGGCGAGATCTCGGACGTGTACCGCGAGGTCTTCGGCCTGTACCGCGAACCGATCATTTTCTAGAGTGAGGAACCAGTCATGAGCGAGCCGATCAGGGTCACCCGGGCCGCGACGAAGAAGCGGAAGCCGAAGGACAGCGACCTGACCTTCGGCACGGTCTTCACCGACCACATGTTCGTGGCGGACTTCCAGGAGGAGAAAGGCTGGTACGACCCGCGGATCGAGCCGTACGGGCCGTTCAGCCTGGACCCGGCGTGCGCCGTCCTCCATTACGCGCAGGCGGTGTTCGACGGCCTCAAGGCCTTCCGCGGCAAAGACGGGCAGGTCCGGCTGTTCCGGCCGCAGAAGCACATCGAGCGGCTGAACAACTCCGCCCGGCGTCTGTGCATTCCGCCGGTGGATCCGGAGCTCGCCCTGAAGGCGCTCGTGGAGCTGGTGCGGATCGAGAAGGAGTGGGTGCCGTCCACGGTCGGGACGTCGCTCTACATCCGCCCCACGATCATCGCGAGCGAGCCCTTCCTGGGCGTGCGGCCGGCGAAGTCCTACATCTATTACGTCATCCTGTCGCCCGTCGGCGCGTACTATCCCGAGGGCCTCAACCCCGTGAAGATCCTGGTCGTGGACCACTACGTCCGCGCCGTCGAGGGCGGGGTCGGTGGGGTGAAGACCGGCGTCAACTACGCGTCGAGCCTCTACGCCGCCGAGGAGGCGAAGCGCCAGGGGTTCACCCAGGTGCTCTGGCTCGACGGGCGCGAGCGGAAGTACCTCGACGAGGTCGGCACGATGAACATCATGCTGAAGATCGGCGACGAGGTGGTCACGCCGTCGCTCGGCCACGGCACGATCCTGCCCGGCGTGACGCGCGACTCGGCGCTCACGCTCATGCGCGAGTGGGGGCTCCGCGTCTCCGAGCGCCAGGTCTCGATCGACGAGGTCGCGCGGGCCGCCCACGACGGCACGCTCGCGGAGGTGTGGGGCACGGGCACCGCGGCGGTCATCTCGCCCGTCGGCGAGCTCGCCTACAAGGGCGAGCGGATCGTCATCAACGGCGGACGGATCGGCGAGCTGACGCGGAAGCTCTACGACGCGATCGTCGGCATCCAGTACGGCACCGCGCCCGACACGCACGGGTGGACCGTCGAGGTGACGCCATGACCGAGTGCGTCTTCTGCAAGATCTGCGCGGGACAGACCCCGGCGATGAAGATCTACGAGGATCTGCGGACCCTCTGCATCATGGACATCAACCCGCTCAACCCGGGGCACTGCCTGGTCCTCACCAAGGCCCACGCCGCCACGATCTTCGAGGCCGAGCCGGCCGACCTCCAGGCGGCGATCGTGACGGCCAAGCGCGTGGCCGTGGCCCTCAAGCAGACGCTCGCGCCGGAGGGGCTCAACGTGCTCCAGGCCAACGGCCCGGCCGCGTTCCAGTCCGTGGCCCACTTCCACCTGCACCTCATCCCGCGCTGGACGCGCGACGGCCGGGGCTTCGACTGGCGGCTCGAGCCCGGCGACCGCGCCGAGATCGCGAAGACGGGCGAGAAGCTCCGCGCGGCGCTGACGGGCGCCAAATGACGGCCGGCCGCGCGGTGCGCGTCGTCGTCGCCAAACCCGGCCTCGACGGCCACGACCGCGGCGCGAAGATCGTCGCGCGTGCGCTGCGCGACGCGGGGTTCGAGGTGATCTACACGGGGCTCCACCAGACGCCCGAGCAGATCGTCGCGGCGGCGATCCAGGAGGACGCCGACGCGATCGGCCTCAGCGTGCTCTCCGGCGCCCACACCCATCTCTTCACGCGGGTTCTCGAGCTCCTCCGCGAGAAGGGCGCCGAGGATGTCGTCGTCTTCGGCGGCGGCATCATCCCGCCCGAGGACATCGCGGCGCTCAAGCGGCTCGGCGTCAAGGAGCTGTTCACCCCCGGCGCCTCCACCCAGGACATCGTCAGCTTCGTCCGCGAGCACGTCCGGGCCGCCGTCTGAGACGATGATCAAGAAGATCGGCCGGACGTACGTCGTGCTGTCGGAGAAGACGGGGCGCCGCTTCGGCACCTATGCGACGCGGGCCGAGGCCGAGAAGCGCCTGCGCCAGATCGAGATGTTCAAGCACCTCGAGCAGGCCGGAGCCCGCCCGCGGCGCCGGAGCTAGGGCCGTGGACTTCGAGCTGACCGACGACCAGCGGCGGGTGCGCGCGGCCGCGCGCGAGTTCGCCGAGGGCGAGCTCGGTGACCGGATCGCCCCCTACGACGAGCGGCACGAGTTTCCGTGGGAGATCGTGAAGAAGCTCGGGCCGCTGGGGTTCCTCGGCGCACTCGTGCCGGAGGACTGCGGCGGGGCGGGGCTCGACCACGTCTCCTATGCGCTGATCGTCGAGGAGCTCTCCCGCGGCGACGCTTCGGTGGGCATCACGATGTGGGCCCACAACTCGCTCTGCACCGGCCACATCCACCTCTTCGGTTCGCCGGCGCAGCGGAAAACATACCTGCCGCGCCTGGCGTCGGGCGAGGTGCTCGGCGCCTGGGGGCTCACGGAGCCCGGCTCCGGCTCGGACGCCGCCGCGCTCGCCACGCGCGCGGAGGAGCGCGCCGGCGAGTGGGTGCTCAACGGCAGCAAGGCGTTCATCACCAACGCGTCGGTCGGCGGCGTCGCCGTCGTCATGGCGCGGACGGATCCGGAGAAGCGATCGAAGGGCATCTCGGCGTTCGTCCTCGAGAAGGGGATGCCGGGCTTCAGCGCCGGCAAGCCTTACCGCAAGCTCGGCCTCCACGCCTCCGACACCGCCGAGCTGATCCTCGCGGACGCGCGGGTGCCCGCGGCGAATCTGCTCGGCGAGCGCGGCGAGGGCTTCGCCCAGGCGATGCAGGTCCTCGAGGGCGGGCGGATCGCGATGGCGGCGATGGCGGTCGGCATCGCGCAGGCCGCCGTCGATCAATCCGTGAAGTACATGAAGCAGCGGAGCGCCTTCGGGCGGACGCTCGCCGAGTTCAACGGGCTGCAGGGGATGCTCGCGGACCTCCTGACCGAGACCGAGGTCGCGCGCCTCCTGACGCTCCGCGCGGCGTGGCTCAAGGACCGGGGGCGTCCGGCGATGCACGCGGCGGCGATGGCGAAGCTCTTCGCCTCGGAGACCGCGATGAAGGCCGCGACCAAGGCCGTGCAGCTCCACGGCGGCGCCGGCTACGTCACCGAGTTCCCGGTCGAGCGCCTCTTCCGCGACGCGAAGCTGACGGAGATCGGCGAGGGGACGTCCGAGATCCAGCGCCTGGTGATCGCGCGGGAGATCCTCCGGCTCTCGTGAGCCCGGCGCTGATCGCGCTCGAGGGCGTCAGCAAGCGCTACGCGACGAGCTCGGGGCCCGTCGAGGCCCTCCGCGACGTCTCGCTCGCCGTCGGCGAGGGCGAGTTCTGCACCCTCATCGGCCCGTCCGGCTGCGGCAAGTCCACGCTGCTCGGCATGCTCGGCGGGCTCACGGCGCCGGACGCCGGCCGCGTCCTCGTCGAGGGGCGGGCGGTCGCCGGGCCCGACCCGCGGCGCGTCGCGACCGTCTTCCAGGACCCGGGTCTCTTCCCGTGGCGCACGGCGCTCGAGAACGTCGAGTTCGGCCTCGAGCTCCAGGGCGTGTCCGCCGCCCGGCGCCGCGCGCTCGCGCAGGACCTCCTCGGCCCGCTCGGCCTCGCGGGCTTCGCGGGCAAGTACCCGCGCGAGCTCTCGGGCGGCATGCGGCAGCGCGTGGCGATCGGCCGCGCGCTCGCGATCGACACGAAGATCCTCCTGATGGACGAGCCCTTCGGCGCCCTCGACGAGCAGACGCGGCTCCTAATGGGCGAGTGGCTGCTCGAGATCTGGCGGCGGACGCGGAAGACGGTGATCTTCGTCACGCACAGCCTGCAGGAGGCGCTCTTCCTCTCGACGCGGATCGCGGTGATGACGGCGCGCCCGGGCCGGATCAAGACGGTGCTCGAGCTCGGGACGGACTACCCGCGGCCGATGGAGTCGCCGGAGCTGGTCGCGCTGCGCGCGAAGCTCTGGCACGAGATCCGCGAGGAGTCGCTGCGCGCGATGGGCGGGCTCGCGTGAAGGTCGCCCTCGCGCGGCTCGGCCTCGTCGCCGTCGCGCTCGCGGGCTGGGAGGTCGCGGGCCGCGCGGCCAACCCGCTGCTGGCCGTCCCGCCCTCGGCGGTGCTCCCGGCCCTCTGGGAGCTGGCGCGGCTCCGCTCGTATCCCGACCTCGGGGCGAGCCTCCTCCTCACGCTGCGCGAGATCGCGACAGCCTACGCGCTCGCGGTCGCGGCCGGGCTCGCGGTCGGCGGCGCCCTCGGGATGAACCGGCTCCTCGGGCGCGCCTACGGGCCCATGCTCGCCGCGCTCTACGCGGTGCCGGCGGTCGTCTGGTATCCCTCGCTCATGCTCTTCTTCGGCCTCGACGCGGCGTCGAAGATTGCGTTCGGCTTCCTCCTCGGCTTCTTCCCGGTGACTCTCGCCGTTCTGGCGGGCATCCGGCAGGTGAATCCCCACCTCGTCACGGTCGCCAAGAGCTACGGCGCCGGCCGGGTCACGGTCTTCACCCGGGTCGTGCTGCCGGCGACGCTGTTCACGCTGGTGGGCGGCCTGCGCACGGGGCTCGCGCTGTCGGTGATCGGCGTCATCGTCGGCGAGGTCCTCGGCAGCAAGCGCGGGATGGGCGCGCTCATCAACCACGCGTACGGCCTCCTCCGGACGGCCGACTACGTGGCCCTCGTGGTGGTGACGCTCGTGCTGATCGTCGGCACGGACGTCGTGGCGGGG
>DATFVL010000014.1 GCA_035260325.1 Candidatus Methylomirabilota bacterium
TCGTTCACGCACCTTCGGCTTACCGGCGCGTGGCCTCCGTGCGCTGACTACACGGGTCTCGGAGCAGCTCGCACCCCGCCCGCGGCACGTCACCAGCGCCACCCCGCCAGCAGCCCGTCACACGGCTTCGAGCAGCAGGCCTTTGAGGTAGCGGGTCTCGGGGATCGTGAGGACGATCGGGTGGTCCCGCCCCTGGCCGAGCGGCGCCACGACGCGCGCGCGCACGCCCGCGTCGGCGGCCGCCTCGCGGCAGATCGCCTCGAAGCGCTCCGCCGACACGTGGTAGGAGCACGAGAAGGTGAGGAGACTCCCGCCGCGCTCGAGCAGGCGCAGCGCGCGGAGGTTGATCTCCTTGTAGCCGCGCGCGGCGGCCTCGAGCTGCGTACGGCTCTTCGCGAAGGGCGGCGGATCGAGCGCGATGGCGCCGAAGCGCGCCCCGGCGCGCTCGAGGCGGCGGAGCTCGTCGAAGGCGTTGGCCGCGACCACCTCGGCCCGCTCGGCGACGCCGTTGAGGGCGAGGTTGTCACGCGCGCCCGCGAGCGCCTCCGGCCCCGACTCGATCAGGACGGCGCGCCGGGCCCCGCCGGCGAGGGCATGGCAGGCGAAGCCGCCCGTGTAGGCGAAGCCATCGAGGACGTCCCGGCCCCGGGCGAGCGCTCCGAAGCGGCCGCGGTTCTCCCGCTGATCGAGATAGAGCCCGGTCTTGTGGCCCCCGCCGACCGCCACAGTGAACCTGACGCCGTCCTCCGTCACCTCGACGGTCGACGGCCCCGCCGGGCCCGCCCAGCCCTGGGCCGGCTCGAAGCCCTCGAGCCGCGCCGCGGCGTCCTCGTCCTTGTGGAAGACCGGTAGCTCGCCGAGCGCCCGCGCGAGCGCGGCGCCGATCTGGCGGCGGGCCAGGGCCATGCCGAGGGTCAAACTCTGGACGACGAGCACGGGGCCGTAGCGGTCCACGACGAGCCCGGGGAGGCCGTCGGCCTCGCTCCAGACGAGCCGGCCGAGCTTCGGCGGGGCGCTGGCGGCCGCCCGAAGGGCGACGGCCCCGGCGATCCTGCGCTCGAAGAAGGCGGCGTCGACGGGCTCGTCGGCCCAGGTGAGGACGCGGCAGCAGAGGGCCGGGCGCGGGTTGTAGTGGCCGCGTCCGACGAACCGGCCCGCGGAGTCCACCACGGTGACGGCCGAGCCCGGCTCGACGTCGCTCACGTCGGCGACGTCGTTCTTGAAGATCCAGGGGTGGTGGCGCGGCCGGTCGCGGCCCCGCTTGAGCCTCAGGACCGCCGCGCGCGCCGGCCGCATGGCGCCCGGCGCTACTTCTTGCGCAGGACGACGACCATGATGAGCGGGTGCTTCGACCGCTCGAGGATCTGGTGAGGCTTGAAGCCGAAGAACCACTGGACGAACTCGAAGCCGCCTGCCAGCTCGATCAGCGCGCGGAGCTCCTGCGGGAAGACCATCCGCGAGAGGTGCGTCTGGCGGTAGAGCCGGCGCGAGCCGTTCTCGACCGCCTCGAGCGTCATGCGCTCGCTGAAGACCTGCGTCACGGGATTGACGTCGTTCAGCGCCGAGAACGACGCGCGCACGATCAGTCTCCCGCGGCGCTTCGACCACGACCAGGCGCGCGCCGGGTCGGTCCACGACGAGGCCATGTAGCGGTCGAAGACGTAGAGCCCGCCCTTGCGCACCGCGCGCGCCGTCGCGCGCAGGTGGGCGACGAGCTGCGCGTTCGTCAGGAGGTGGCCCTGGGAGTCCTGCATGCAGATCGCCGCGTCCACCGGGCGCTCGAGGCGGAAGTCGGTCATGTCGCCGACGACCAGCTGGCCCCGGTGGCCCTTCGCCGCCAGGCGCTGCCCGACGAACTCGATGCACTCGCGGGAGAGGTCGAGCCCGGACATCCGGTAGCCGCGGTCGGCGAGGCGGATCAGATGCGGGCCCGTGCCGCAGGCGATGTCGAGCACCCGGCTGACCCGTCCTCGGGCGTAGCGCTTGAAGCAGTGGACGAGGAAGTCCACCTCGAGCTTCCGGTTGGTGTCGAACGCGATCTCGTAGAGGCGCGGGGCGCTGTACTGGCTGGTCACCTCACGGTGCCCCACCAGGTCAGGAAGGCTTCGCGCATCACCCAGGCGGCCGCGATGCCGGTGCGGCCGGTCGGGTCCCACGCGTGGGCCACCTCGACGAGGTCGCCGCCGATCACCTGGCAGCCGTCGAGCATCCGGACGATCTCGACCAGCTCGGGCACTCGGAGCCCGCCGGGTTCGGGCGAGCCCGTGCCCGGGGCGTCCGCCGGGTCGAGGACGTCCACGTCGATCGTGACGTAGAGCGGGTGGCCCCGAAGCTCCGGCAGGAGCCCGCGGACGACGTCCACCGGGTGGCCGGCGAGGACCGGGAAGAAGTGGGGCTTGCGGCGCGCGTACTCCTCGCGGGAGCCGGTGCGCATGCCGACCTGGTAGACCCGCTCGGCCGGGACCACGTCCATCACCCGCGCCATGGCCGAGGCGTAGTTGTAGCGCTCGCCCAGGAACTCCTCCCGGGTGTCGGGGTGGGCGTCGAGGTGGAGGATGCGGAGGTCGGGGAAGGAGGGCGCGATCGCCTCCATGACGGGCACGGTCGCGGTGTGGTCGCCGCCGATCATGAAGGGGATGAGGCCCGGCCGCCACCAAGCGGCGATCTCCTCCCGGGCGGCGTCGAGCTGCTCCCGCGGCGACGCGCCGTCAGGCAGCTCGCAGTCGCCGATGTCGGCGATCGGCAGGTCCTCGAGGTCCCGGTTCACCCACGGCGAGTAG
>DATFVL010000015.1 GCA_035260325.1 Candidatus Methylomirabilota bacterium
GCCCGCATCACGCCCGACGATCTCGAGCGGGCCGAGCGCGCGCTCGAGGCGGAGGGCATCCGGATCCAGGCCGGCGGCATCCTGTTTCTCCGGACCGACTGGCCCAAGAGCCACGCGACGACGGACCCGGCGTGGTGGAACGAGTCGCCGTGTCTGACGAAGGCCGCCGCCGAGTGGCTCGTCACGCGGAAGCCGCGCGTCATCGGATTCGACTTCGCGCAGGAGGAGAAGGGCGGAGACTATCAGCGCGCCGACGAGATCCTCACGAGCGGCATGCGGGTGCACCGGACGATCCTGCCGAACGTCACCTGCCAGATCGAGAACCTGGTCAACCTCGATCAGGTGCCGTCCAGGGTGAGGGTCATCGCGCTCCCGGCGAAGTGGCGATCGGAATCGGCCCCGGCCCGTGTCGTGGGCCTCATCGACGAGTAGGAAGGGAGGGTCACACCATGACGTGGAATCGCGTGACGGGCGGTCTGGTGACGCTGGCGCTCGCCCTGGCCGCGCCGGTGTTCGCCCAGGCCCCCATCAAGATCGGTGACATCAACTCGTACAGCGGTATCGGGGCGCCCTTCACCGGGCCCTACCGGGCGGCCGTCGAGATGGCCGCCGACGAGGTGAACGCCAAGGGCGGTCTGCTCGGCCGCAAGGTCGAGATCGTCTTCCGCGACGACAAGGGCCAGCCCGCGGAGGCGGTGAAGCATGCCCAGGAGCTGGTCACGGGCGAGCAGGTCGCGCTCATCGGGGGCACGTTTCTCTCGAACGTCGGCCTCGCGGTCTCCGACTGGGCGAAGCAGAACAAGACCCTCTTCGTCGTAGCCGAGGCGTTGACCGAGGCGCTGACGTGGTCGAAGGGGCACGACCACGTCTTCCGCGTGCGACCGAACACCTACGAGCAAGGACGGATGCTGGCGGAAAAGGCCGGCAAGCTCAAATACGCGAAGTGGGCGGCGATCGGGCCCAATTACGAATATGGCAAGCGGGCCTGGGAGACCTTCCGGGACCGCCTGAAGGAGCTCAGGCCCGAGGTGCAGGTCGTGGGCGAGCACTGGCCGACGCTGGGCAAGCTCGAGGCGGGGCCGTTCGTGACCGCGATCCTCAACCAGAATCCGGACGCGCTCTACGTGTCGCTCTTCGGCTCCGACTGGCTCGCCTTCGTCCGCGAGGCCGACAAGCGCGGCCTCTTCAAGAAGATGTTCGTGGTCGGCATCCTGCTCGGCGAGCCCGAGTACATCGATCCGCTGAAGCTCGAGGCGCCCGAGGGCATGCTCGTGACGGGCTACCCCTGGTACGACATCCAGACGCCGGCGCACAAGGAGTTCGTCGCGAAGTTCACGAAGCGGACCGACAAGACCCCGGTCCTCGGCTCGCTGGTCGGCTACATCACCTACCAGTCGATCTTCGAGGCGATTCGCAAGGCCGGCAGCACGGACACGGACAAGCTCGTCGCGGCGTTCCGGGGGCTCCGGGTCGAGACGCCCGTGGGCCCGATCACCTTCCGCGCGTCCGATGGCCAGTCGACGCTCGGCGCGTGGGTCGGATTCACGAAGGTGGATCCGAAGCGGGGCGTCGGGATCATGGTCAACTACGACTACGTGCCCGGCGAGCGCGTGCTGCCCTCGGACGAGGAAGTGAAGAAGATGCGAGCCGGGAACTAGTGTTCCGCCTGGAAGTCATGTCAACGACTGCCGCGTTCGGGAAGCGCAGCGGGCCGACGGGCCCGTGCGGCAGGGGTCGAGGGGACCCGTTCCCGCCCGCGGGCAACGGACCTCGCGTCCCCCGGTGGAGCCCAGCCGCAACGGGGCAGCGCCCGCGGGCCGCGTGGTCCCGCGACCCCTGCCGCGCGTGCCCGGCGGCCCCGGCGCCGCGCGCCGGCGGGCGCTTGACGTGACTTCGAGGACGGGACACTAGCCCCTGCGTCGCACGGCGCATGCCGCCCGCGCTCGTCGTCATCCAGCTCCTCTCGGGGCTCGCGCACGCGATGGTGCTGTTCCTCATCGCGGCGGGCCTCTCGCTGATCTTCGGCGTCACGCGCATCGTCAACTTCGCCCACGGCTCCCTCTACATGCTCGCCGCCTACCTGACCTACACGCTGACCGCCGCGCTGCCGCTCGGCGCCGCGTCGTTCTACGTCGCGGTGCTCCTGGCGGCGACGGCGGTGGGCGCCGTCGGCCTCGCGGTCGAGGTCGGGCTCCTCCGCCGCGTGTACAAGGCACCCGAGCTCTACCAGCTCCTCCTCACGTTCGCGCTGGTCCTCGTCGTCGCCGACGTCGTGCGCCTCGTATGGGGCAGCGAGAACAAGACCGGCCCCGCGGCGCCCGGCCTCGCCGGCTCGGTCCCGATCCTGGGGCAGCTCTTCCCGACCTACGACCTCGCGCTGATCGCCGTCGGCCCCGTCGTGGCGGGCCTGCTCTGGTGGCTCTTCTTCCGCACCAAGTGGGGTGTCCTCATCCGTGCCGCGACGCAGGACCGCGAGATGGTCGCGGCGCTCGGCGTGGACCAGGCGCGGCTCTTCACGTCGGTGTTCGTCCTCGGCTCGTTCCTCGCCGGCCTCGGCGGCGCCCTCCAGGTGCCGCGCCAGGCGGTGACGAACGTGATGGACACCGCGATCATCACCGAGGCGTTCGTGGTCGTGGTGATCGGCGGCATGGGCTCGGTGCCCGGCGCGCTGCTCGCCGCGATCGTCATCGGTGTCGTGGACGCCTTCGGCGTGCTCGTCCTGCCCCGGGCGTCGCTCGTCCTGACGTTCGTCGTGATGGCGGTGGTCCTCATCGTCCGCCCCTGGGGGCTCCTCGGCCGGCCCGAGGCGCAGGCGCGGACCGCCGCCGGCGCGATCGTCGCGGAGAGCGCGATCCGCCTGCCGCGCGCGTGGCTCGTCGTGGTCCTCGCGGCACTGCTCGCCGTGCCGCCGCTCCTGCCGACGTTCTACGTCTGGGTGCTGGTCGAGATCCTCGCCCTGGCGCTCTTCGCGGCGAGCCTCCACCTCCTGATGGGCACGGGCGGCATGGTGTCGTTCGGCCACGCGGCCGCCTTCGGGCTCGGCGCCTACGGGGCGGCGCTGCTGGTCCGGTGGGCGAAGGCGCCCATGCTGCTCGCGTTCGCGGCGGCGCCCCTCGTCGCGGCGCTGGGCGCCGCGCTGACCGGGTACTTCTGCGTGCGCCTCTCGTCCATCTACTTCGCGATGCTGACGCTGGCCTTCGCCCAGATCGCCTACGCGATCGTCCACCAGTGGTACGACGTGACGGGCGGCGACAACGGCGTGCTCGGCGTCTGGCCCGCCCCCTGGCTCGCCGCGCCGCTCCGCTACTACTATTTCTCCCTGCTCGCGTGCGGCGGCGGGATCGCCCTCCTCGCGCTCGTCGGTCGCTCGCCCTTCGGCCTCACCCTGCGCGCGGTGCGCGACCACGCCAGGCGCGCCGAGGCGGTCGGGGTCGACGTCCGCGCGCACCAGTGGATCGCCTTCGTCGTCGCCGGGCTCTTCGGCGGGCTCGCGGGCGGGACCTTCGTGTTCCTCAAGGGGAGCGTGTTCCCGAACTCGCTCGCCGTCTCGATGTCGGTCGAGCCGCTCGTCATGGTGCTGCTCGGCGGGCTGCAGGCGTTCGCCGGCGCGCCGCTCGGCGCGGCGGTCTACGAGGTGCTCGACACGGCGGCGACCAGGTACACCGAGTACTGGCAGCTCGTCCTCGGCGCGATCCTGATCGTCCTCGTGCTGGCCTTCCCCCGCGGCCTCCTCGGGATCCTCGCCGAGCGCCGCCGTGGCTGAGGCGCTGCTCCGCGTCGCCGGCGTGCGCAAGGCCTTCGGCGGTGTCCGGGCGGTGGACGGCGTGAGCTTCGAGCTGCCGCGCGGCGAGATCCGGGCGCTCATCGGCCCGAACGGCGCCGGCAAGTCCACCTTCTTCGACGTCCTCACGGGCCAGCTCCGCGCCGACGATGGCAGCGTGTCCTACCGCGGCAGCCAGATCCTCGGATTGCCGCCCCACGCGATCTGGCGGCTCGGCGTGAGCCGCACCTTCCAGATCACCGCGACCTTCTCGACGTTGAGCGCCCTCGACAACGTCCGGGTGGCGCGCCTCTCCCACGCCGGCCGGAGCCGTGCGTTGCTGCGGCCCGCGGCCGGCGTCGAGACGGCGCGGTCGCGGGCGCTCCTGGAGCAGGTCGGCCTGGCCGACCAGGCCGAGCGCCCCGCGGGCATCCTCGCCTACGGCGATCTGAAGAAGCTCGAGCTCGCGATCGCCCTCGCCAACGACCCCGAGCTCCTGCTCCTCGACGAGCCGACGGCGGGCATGGCGCCGGCCGAGCGCGGCGCGCTGATGACGCTCACCGCGGCCGTCGCGCGCGAGCGCGGCCTCACGGTGCTCTTCACCGAGCACGACATGGACGTGGTCTTCGCGGTCGCCGAGCGCATCATGGTGCTCCACCAGGGGCGGGTGATCGCTGACGGGCCGCCCGCCGAGGTGCGCGCTCACAAGGAGGTCCAGGCCGTCTACCTCGGGGACGAGACGTGACGGCGCCCCTGCTGGAGCTCCGCGACGTCCACGCCTACTATGGTCGGAGCCACGTGCTGCACGGCGTCGGCCTCGCGGCGCGGGAGGGGGAGGTGGTCTCCCTCCTCGGGCGGAACGGCGCGGGGAAGTCCACGACGCTCAAGGCGATCGTGGGTCTCGTGGCGGTGACGGGCGGCGAGATCCTGTTCGAGGGCCGCTCGCTGCGCGCGTGCGCGACCCACGAAATCGCGCGGCTCGGCGTCGGGTTCGTCCCGGAGGATCGGCGGATCTTCGCCGACCTGACGGTGCTCGAGAATCTGCGCGTCGGCGAGCCCGACGGCGGCGGGAGCGGGTGGACCGTCGAGCGCGTCTTCGGCCTGTTCCCGCAGCTCCGCGGGCTCGCGCGGCAGCGGGGCGGGAGCCTCTCGGGCGGCGAGCAGCAGATGCTGACGATCGCGCGGACGCTGATGACCGGGCCGAGGCTCCTGCTGCTCGACGAGCCCTCGGAGGGGCTGGCGCCCGTCGTCGTGCACGCGCTCGGCGAGAACGTCGCCGCGCTCAAGCGCGCGGGGCTGACGATTCTCCTGTCCGAGCAGAACGTGAAGTTCGCGCGCCGCCTGGCGGACCGCGCGTACATCATCGAGAAGGGGCAGATCAAGTTCGAGGGCCCGTTCGCGCGGCTGGACGCGGACGAGTCGCTCAGGAGGGCGTACCTCAGCGTATGAAGACCCTCATCAGGAACATCGGCGCCCTCGTCAGCGGGGACATCCGGCGCCCGCTCCTCGACGCCGACTCGCTGGTGATCGTGGACGGGAAGATCGCCGGGATCGGCCGCGGCCTCGACGAGGACTGCGACACCGTGATCGACGCCCGGGGCACGACGGTCATCCCCGGCCTCATCGACTCCCACGTGCATCCGGTCTTCGGCGACTTCACGCCCCGGCAGCGCACCATGGACTTCTTCGATTCGATGCTGCACGGCGGCGTGACGACCGCGATCTCGGCCGGCGAGGTGCACCTGCCCGGGCGCCCCAGGGACATCGTCGGGCTGAAGGCGCTCGCGATCGTGGCGGCGAAGGCCTACGCGAACTTCCGGCCGGGAGGCGTCAAGGTCCACGCCGGCGCGCCGATCCTGGAGCTCGGCCTGGTCGAGCAGGACTTCGCCGACATGGCCGCGGCCGGCGTGAGGCTCGTCGGCGAGATCGGCCTCGGCTCGGTGCGGACGGGGAAGGACGCGGCGCCGATGGTGCGCTGGGCGAAGCAGCACGGCATGACGGTGACGATCCACACCGGCGGCCCGTCGATCGCCGGCTCGAGCCCGATCAGCGCCGAGGTCGTGCTCGAGGCGGCGCCCGACGTCGTCGGCCACATCAACGGCGGCACCACCTCGATGACGACGGGTGAGATCGAGCGCCTGGTCGCGACGGACATGGCCCTCGAGATCGTCCAGTGCGGGAACATGAAGACCGCGCTCCACACGCTCCGCGCGGCCGTGGACGCGCGTGTCACGCACCGCCTCATCATCGGCAACGACGCGCCCTCGGGCACGGGCGTGATCCCGCTCGGCGTGCTCCGGACGCTCTCGCTCCTCACGGCCCTCGGCGGCATGGCGCCGGCCGAGGCGATCGCGTGCGCCACCGGCAACACGGCGCGCGTCTACAAGCTCCACCGGGGCGTGATCGCCGAGGGGCGCGAGGCCGACCTCGTCGTCTGCGACGCGCCGACGGGCTCGGTCGGCAAGGACGCGCTCGGCGCCCTCGCGGCAGGCGACCTGCCCGGCGTCTCGATGGTGCTGGTGGACGGCAAGATCACGATCGGCCGGAGCCGCAACACGCCGCCGGCCGCGCGGGCCGCCGAGGTCATGAAAGGCTCAGGGCCCGCGGCCGGGGGACACTAGCGTGCGGATCCGGCCGCTGCGCGGCTATCGCTTCGCCGGCGCCACGGGGCGCGAGGTCTCCCGCGTCGTCGCCCCGCCGTACGACCAGATCAGCCCCGAGATGCAGACCGAGCTCTACGGGCTCTCGGACGCCAACATCGTCCGCGTCTCGTTCCCGCGCGACGAGCCGCGCGGCGACAAGTACGCGACGGCGCGGACCACGCTCGACGCCTGGCTCGCCGCGGGCGTCTGGGCGCCCGAGGCGGCGCCCGCGATCTATCCCTACCAGCAGACGTACACGGCCCACGGCCGCCCGGTGACGCGCACGGGCTTCGTCGCCCTCGGCGAGGTCGGCGACTACACGAAGGGGATCGTGCTCCCGCACGAGCGCACGCACGCCGGGCCCAAGCTCGACCGGCTGCGGCTCCTGGAAGCGACCGGCGCGGACATCGGGCTCCTGTTCATGCTCGTGAGCGATCCCACGGGCGAGCTGCGTCGGCTCACCGCGCCGGTCGGCGAGCCGATCGCCGAGGCCCGCGACCTCCGCGGCGAGCACCACCGCCTCTGGCGCCTCGGCGACGCGGCGGCGCTCGCGCGCATCGAGGCGCTGCTGGCGCCGGGCCAGGCGATCATCGCCGACGGCCACCACCGCTACGAGACCGCGGTCGAGTACGCGCGGCGGCGGCCCGCGGCGCGCGACAAGCTCATGGCATTCTTCGCCCTCGAGGCGCCGGGGCTGACGATCCTCCCGAACCACCGTCTCGTCCAGGGGGTCGAGGGCTTCGACTGGAAGCGCTTGCTGGCGGCGGCGGCGCAGTGGTTCGACGCGGCGCCGCTCGCCGACCCCGTCGCCTTCCGCCCGGAGAAGCGCGCGATCGGCGTGGTCGCCGGGCGCGACGCCGCCGTGCTCCGCCTGCGTCCGGACCGCTTCGAGGCGATCGCCTGGCCCGCGCGGACCTCGCGGCAGTGGCGGGAGCTCGGCGTGTCCATCCTGCACGAGGGCGTCCTGCGCCCGCTGCTCGGCATCACCGACGAGAAGCTCGACGCGCGCACGCACGTGGACTACACGGCCGACCAGGGCGAGGCGGTGCGGCTCGCGCGCGAGGGAACGTACCAGGCGGCGTTCCTGATCTCGCCGACCACGCCCGAGGAGCTCCAGGCGGTGGTCCGCGGCGGCGAGCTCCTGCCCCAGAAGTCCACGCACTTCTACCCGAAGCTCCTGGACGGGCTCGTGTTCCACATGCTGGGCGAGCCGTGACCGCGCGCCGGAACATCTCGAGCGGCGCGCCGTGGGAGCCGGTGGTCGGCTACTCGCGTGCCGTTCGCGTCGGGCCGCACGTGCACGTGGCGGGGACGACCGCCACGGACGAGCGCGGCGCGATCGTCGGTCCGGGCGATGCGTACGCCCAGGCGCGGCAGGCCCTCCGGAACATCGAGCGGGCGCTGGCCGCCGCCGGCGCGCGGCTCGCGGACGTCGTCCGGACCCGGATGTACGTCACCCGGATCGAGGACTGGGAGAAGGTCGGACGCGCCCACGGCGAGGTCTTCGGCGCGGTGCGCCCGGCGTCCACGCTCGTCGCGGTCACGCGGCTCGTGGCGCCCGAGATGCTCGTCGAGATCGAGGCCGACGCCTACGTCGGGGAGGACTGAGCGCGATGGTGAAGATCCGGAAGCTGCTGACGGTGGTGGAGGAGATCCTGGAGGACGGCGGCCGCGCCGCCACGCGCCCCGTGCGCAAGGTCGCGGCCGTCGCCGTCATCGCGAACCCGTTCGCCGGGAGGTTCGTCGAGGACCTGACTCCGCTGATCGACGCGGGCGAGGAGCTCGGCGCGCTCCTCGCGAAGAAGGCGACCGAGGCCCTCGGCGCCCCCGCGGAGTCCTACGGCAAGGCCGCGATCGTCGGCGAGCGCGGCGAGTATGAACATGCGGCTGCGCTGCTTCATCCCAAGCTCGGGGCCCCCTTGCGGGCGGCGGTGGGCGGCGGCAAGGCCATTATTCCCTCCGCGAAGAAGCTCGGCGGCCCCGGCACGAGCGTGGACGTGCCGCTGCACTTCAAGGACGCGGCGTTCGTCCGCACCCACTACGACGCCATGGAAGTCCGCTGCCACGACGCGCCGCGGGCCGACGAGATCCTATTGGCGATCGTGGTGACCGACGGCGGGCGGCCCCACCCCCGCATCGGCGGGCTCACGAAGGACGAGGCCAAGAAGGAGGACGGCCTGCGATGAGGTACGGGCTCCGCATCCCCTCTTTCGCGCTGGGTCCGAAGACGGCGACGCTCGACGCGATGGGGCGCTACCTGCGCCACGCCGAGGACCTCGGCTTCGACTGCGCGGTGTCGATCGACCACCTGCTCCTGACGCCGCCGGCGTACGCGTGCACGTGGCTCGAGCCGATCTCGCTCCTCTCCGCCCTCGCCGGCGTGACGCGGACCATGAAGCTCGGCACGATGGTGCTCGTCCTGCCGCTCCGCAACCCGGCCTACTTCGCCAAGGAGTGGGCGACGCTCGACCTGCTCTCCGGCGGGCGCACGATTCTCGGCATCGGCGTCGGCTGGCACGAGGAGGAGTTCGAGCTCATGGGGGTGCCCCACCGCGAGCGCGGCGCGCGCATGAACGAGGCGATCGAGGCCGTCAAGGCCCTCTGGGCCGGCGACCGTGTGAGCTACGAGGGCAGGTACTACCGCTTCCGGGACCTGACGATCGACCCGAAGCCCGCGCAGAAGCCGCACCCGCCGATCTGGATCGGCGGCGGCTCCCAGCCCTTCGAGAAGGTCTACGGCCAGACCGTGACGAACATCGAGCCGGTGCTGCGGCGGATCGCGAAGTACGCCGACACGTGGGTGCCCCACTCCTCGGCGACGCCCGAGATGGTGAAGGGGGACTGGGAGAAGGTCCAGCGCTTCGCGCGCGAGTTCGGGCGCGACCCGCGGACGATCGGGCGCGTCTACTCGAATTTCGTCTGGGTGCTCAGGCCCGGCGAGAAGCCGGAGTCGGCGATCCCACGCTTCTCCGTCTACTCGGGGATGGACCTCGACTACTGGCGTGCGCACTATCTCCTGGGCGAGGCGGGGGACCTCGCCGAGAAGATCAGCGCGCGGATCGCCGCGCTCGACGGCGGGGTGGACACGATCGTCCTGAACCCGCTCGACTGGGGCACGGAGCAGCTCGAGCTGATCGCGGGCGAGGTCCTGCCCCGCGTGAAGGGAGGCGCCTGATCCGCTACACGGGAGCGCGCGTCAAGCGCGTCGAGGACCCGCGCCTGCTCGCGGGCCGCGGCCGGTACGTGGGCGACATCGTCCTGCCGCGGATGCTCCACCTCGCCTTCGTGCGGAGCCCCCACGCTCACGCGCGCGTGCGGGGCGTGGACGCCGCGGCGGCGCAGCGCCTCGCCGGCGTCGCCCGCGTGCTCACCGCCGCCGATCTTCGCGGCGTCGCGCGGCCACTCGAGCCCCGGCTGGAGGGGCCGGGCTTCCTCCCGACCGCGTGGCCGCCGCTCGCCGACGGCGTCGCGCGCTTCTGCGGCGAGGCCGTCGCCGCCGTCGCCGCCGCGAGCCCGTACGTCGCCGCCGACGCGCGGGAGGCCGTGCGGGTGGACTACGAGCCTCTCCCCGTTGTGGCGACGCTCGACGCGGCGCTCGCCGAGCAGCGCGTCCTCTTCCGCCGCGCGTTGCGCCGGGGCGACGTCGCCGCGGCCTTCGCGCGGGCGCCGGTGGTCCTCACGGAGACGTTCGAGCACGCCCGCTGCACGGCCTCGCCGCTCGAGCCGCGCGGCATGCTCGCCGACTGGGACGGCGAGACCCTCACCGTGTGGTCATCCACCCAGATCCCGTCCAGCGTGCAGGCGGCGCTCGCCCGCGCCCTGGATCTCCCCGAGACACGGGTGAGGGTCCTCGCGCCCGACGTCGGTGGCGGCTTCGGGTTGAAGACCCACGTCTTCCCCGAGGACGTCGCGGTCGCGGCGATCGCGCGCCTGCTCGGGCGCCCCGTGAGGTGGCTCGAGGAGCGGCGCGAGAACCTCACCGCGGCGTCGCAGGCCCGCGCCCTGCGCATGCAGGTCGAGGTGGCCGCCGAGGGCGACGGCGTGCTCCGCGGCCTCCGGGCGCGCGCGGTCTCCGACGGCGGCGCGTATCACATCTACCCACTGACCGGCGCCCTCGAGCCGCTCGGCAGCGCCAACATCCTGCCCGGTCCGTACCGGACGCCCGCGTACGAGTACGAGGCGATCACCGTCCAGACGCACAAGCCGCCGATCGGCGCCTACCGGGGCGTCGGCATGACGATGGGCGCGTTCGTCATGGAGCGGATGCTCGACCTCGTCGCCGAGCGCGTCGGGATCGACCCGGCCGAGGTGAGGCGGCGCAACCTGATCCCGCGCGAGGCGTATCCCTTCACCTCGGCGAGCGGCCTCGTGTACGACAGCGGCGATTTCCCCAAGGCGCTCGAGCAGGCCCTCGCCGCGGTGGACTACGAAGGGCTCCGGCGGGAGCAGGCGAGGGCGCGCGCCACCGGCCGCCTCGTCGGCGTCGGCATCGCCTGCTACACCGAGTACACGGGGATGGGCTCCGAGGTCTTCCGCCGCCGCGGCATGTCCGACGTGCCCGGGACCGACGCCGCCACGGTGGCGCTGGCCCCGGACGGCACGGTGAGCTGCCTGACGAGCTTTCCGTCGCAGGGCCAGGGCCACGCGACGGCGCTCGCGCAGCTCCTCGCCGATCGCCTGGGCGTCTCCATGGACGCGGTCCGCGTGTTCCCCGTCGACACGCACGCGTCCCCGCGCGGCAGCGGCACCTTCGGCAGCCGGGGCGCCGTGTGCATGATGGGCAGCGCCGCCGTGGCCGCCGAGCGGCTGGGGGAGAAGCTCCGGACGCTCGCGGCCCAGCGTCTCGAGGCCGGCCCGGCCGACGTCGTCCTCGAGGGCGGACGGGCCTCGGTGCGCGGCTTCCCCGCTCGCGCGGTCGCCATCGCCGAGCTCGCCCGCGCCGCGTACGCGCCGCCGCTGGGCGGGCTCCCTGCCGGGCTCTCACCCGGCCTCGAGGCGACCGTGCACTTCGACCCGCCGGGGCCGACGTTCTCCGGCGCCGTCCACGTCGCCGTGGTCGAGGTGGATCGCGAGACCGGCCGCGTCGCGATCCGCCGCTATGCTCTCGTCGAGGACTGCGGGCCCCTGATCAACCCGCTGCTCGTGGAAGGCCAGATCCACGGCGCCGTCGTCCAGGGGATCGGCGAGGCCCTGCTCGAGCGCGTCGTCCACGACGAGGACGGCCAGCTCTTGACGGCGACGCTCATGGACTACGCGCTCCCGAAGGCGGACGACGCTCCCGTGTTCGAGATCGGCCACCTCGAGACGCCGTCGCCCGTGACGCCGGGCGGCGTCAAGGGCATGGGCGAGGGCGGAACGATCGGCGCGCCGGCGGCCATCGCGAACGCGGTCGCGGATGCGCTCAAGGGACTCGGCGTCCGTGTCGTGCAACTCCCCATCCGTCCCGAAGACATCGCGACGACACTCGCTGACACGGGGAGGGGCCGATGAACCACGCGCGAATGCGGCGGCCGAAGGCCAACCGCATCGCGTACATTCCGCTGACGCGGGTCGCGCAGCGCGCCGAGGCGCGGCTGCACCGGCCGTAGCCGGGCTATAATCGGGCGTTCCCGATCCCACCATCCAGAGGAGGACGCACATGGGAGCGCGCGCCGATGCCCTGGCCAAGCGGTTCGAGGGGAAGGTTCAGGAAGCGACGACCGTCTTCGAGAAATTGAGCGATGCCGACTGGAAAAAGGTCACGTCGGCGGAGAAGTGGTCGGTCGGCGTCGTGGCGCACCACGTCGCCATGGGCCACGAGGGCATCGGCCGCATCGTCAGGACCGTGTCGGCCGGGGAGGCGATGCCGCACTTCACGATGGACATGCTCCACGCGATGAACGCCAAGCACGCGCAGGAGCACGCCGGCTGCACCAAGGCGGAGACCCTCGCCCTGCACCAGAAGAACGCGGCGGCCGCGGCGACCCTCGTGCGCGGACTCGGCGACGCCGAGCTGGCGAAGAAAGGCACCGTCCTGGCAGGGATGCCGCCGATGAGCGTCGAGGAGATCGTCAACGGGATCCTGATCAGCCACATCGACGAGCACTGCGGGAGCATCGGCGCCACCGTCGGCCGCTGACGCGTCACCATCGGGCGCGGGAGGGGTGCGTGCGATGTCCATGCCTTTGCGAATGACCGCGGCGGTGCTCCACGGCGCGGGCGACCTGCGCGTCGAAGAGTGGCCCGTGCCCGAGCCGGGGCCTGGCGAGGCGCTGCTCCGGGTGAACGTGGCCTCCATCTGCGGGACCGACCTCAAGGTGCTCCACCGCAAGCTCGCCGGCCAGCCCGACGGCGACTTCGTCATGGGCCACGAGTACGCGGGCACGGTGGCGGCCCTCGGTCCGGGGGTGGACGAGTTCGCGGTCGGCGAGCGCGTCGCGGTCGAGGTGCACAAGGGCTGCGAGCGCTGCGAGAACTGCATCAAGGGCTGGTACACGTCCTGCCTCAACTACGGCAACCTCGCCAAGGGCCATCGGGCCAAGGGGCTGACGTGCGACGGCGGCTTCGCCGACTACACGGTCAATCACATCAACACCCTCTACCGTCTTCCCGACAACCTCACCTTCGAGCAGGCGTGCATGGTGACGACGGCGGCGTCGCCGCTCTGGGCGATCGACTTGATGGGCGGCTACGTCGCGGGCGAGACGGTGCTGGTGCAGGGCCCGGGGCCCATCGGGCTCGTCGCCGTCCAGCTCGCGAAGGCGCTCGGCGCCGAGCGGGTCATCCTGAGCGGGACCCGCGACGAGCGTCTGGCGACCGGCCGCCGGCTCGGCGCGGACGACGTCGTCAACGTGCGCCGGGAGAATCTGCCGGCGCGCGTGCGCGAGATCACCGCGGGCAAGGGGGCCGACTCGGTGCTCGAGTGCGCGGGCGGCGCGACCTCGCTGCAGGAGGCGCTCGAGTGCGTCAAGCGCGGCGGCCGGATCGGGGTCGTGGCCTGGTACGCGGGGCCGGTCGAGGTGGACATGAACCTCGCCGTGCGGAGCAACGTGCGGATCTACGCGGCCCGCGGCGAGGGCGGGATGAACTGCGGCCGGTCCCTGGCCCTCATGAGCGCGGGCAAGATCCTGGCGGATCCCATCATCACCCACCACTTCCCGCTCGCGAAGATCCACGACGCCTTCCACACCTACACGGAACGCGTCGGCAACGCGCTGAAGGTCGTCATCCACGTCTGACGCGATGCGGACCGCGCTGGCGGCGCTGCTCCTCCTCACCGCGCTGGCGTCGCCCGCCGCGGCACGGGAGAGCCCCCGCTACGGGGGCGAGCTGATCTTCGTCGTGCCCGCGGAGCCGCCCTCGTACGACGCCCACCGCGAGGAGACCTTCGCGATCGTGCATCCGGCGGCGCCCCATTACAGCACCCTGCTCCGCGTCGATCCGGACGACCGGACCGCCACCCGGCTCGTCGGGGACCTCGCGGAGTCCTGGTCCGTTTCGTTCGTCTTCGTCGAGTACGTGCGGGGGAGTCACTGGCTCGGGCGACGGAACCCGGACTACTGGGACAAGGGGAAGCCCTACCTCGACGGGTACCGCGCCGTCTTCATCGCGGACACGGCGGCGCAGGTGGCGGCGATCCGCGGACAGCGCGCGATGATCCAGTTCCGCGGCTTCTCGCCGGGGAACCGTGACAGCCTCGTCCGGGCGCTGGGCGACAAGATCGCCGTGCAGGAGAGCCCGTGGGCGTGCTGGAACCCGCTCGCGCTCAACCACGAGCGGAAGCCGTTCGACGACCGGCGCGTGCGGCGCGCGCTCACGCTCGCGCTCGACCGGTATGCGGGCGCGCAGGCGCTCTCGAAGATCACCCTCCTCCGAGAGATCACGGGAGTCCAGGGCGAGGGCAGCCCGTTCGCCGCGTCGCCGGCCGAGCTCGAGCCGCTCGCCGGCTACGGTCGCGACATCGCCCGGTCCCGCGCGGAGGCCCGGCGGCTCCTGCGGGAGGCCGGCGTCCCCGACGGGTTCGCCTTCACGTTCAAGAACCGGGGCATCGCGAACCCCTACGAGGCGCTCGGGGTCTGGCTCGTGGACCAGTGGCGCCAGATCGGCCTCCGCGTCAGGATGGAGACGCTCGAGCTCGGCATACTCTATTCGGACATCCGCGCCGGCAGCTTCGAGGTCGCGGCCGACTTCCACTGCAGCTACCTCGTCGAGCCGGATCTCGCCCTGTTCAAGTTCCAGTCGATGGACGTCAGCCCGGTGAACTACGGCCGCTACGTCGATCGCGTCCTGGACGAGCTCTACCAGAAGCAGAGCCGGGCCACGGACCGCAAGGAGCGACGACGGGCGATCCGCGAGTTCGAGCGCCGGCTCCTCCACGACGAGACGCACTTCATCTACACCTTCCAGTGGCATCGCATCGTCCCGCACAGCGCGCGGGTCAGGGGCTGGACGATCACGCCGAGCCACTTTCTCAACAGCCAGCTCGATACCGTCTGGCTCGCGGAGTAGGTCCGCTACAATAGCCTCGCTCCATGGGACGCCAGGACCTCGAGATCGCCCGCGCCGTGAAGCTCCGGCCCATCCAGGAAGTCGCCGAGTCGCTCGGCCTGACCTCCCGCGACCTCGAGCCCTACGGGAGCGACAAGGCGAAGATCCGCTGGGAGGTCGTCGAGCGGGTCGCCGACCGCCCCGACGGCGCGCTCGTCCTCGTGACCGCGATGACGCCGACGCCCGCGGGCGAGGGGAAGACCACGACGACGATCGGCCTCGCCGACGGCCTCCGCCGGCTGGGCGCGCGCGCGGTCGTCGCGCTGCGCGAGCCGTCGCTCGGCCCGGTGTTCGGCGCCAAGGGCGGCGGGACGGGCGGGGGCCACGCCCAGGTCGCCCCGATGGAGGACATCAACCTGCACTTCACCGGCGACATGCACGCGATCGGCGCCGCCCACAACCTGCTCGCGGCGATGCTCGACAACCACCTGGCACAGGGCAACGCCCTCGGCCTCGACACTCGCCGCGTCCTCTGGAAGCGCGTGCTCGACATGAACGACCGCGCGCTCCGGAACGTCGTCGCCGGCCTCGGGGGCCCCGCCCACGGCGTGCCGCGCGAGACGGGCTTCGAGATCACCGTCGCCTCCGAGGTCATGGCGATCCTCTGCCTGGCGCGCGACCTCCACGACTTCCGGGCGCGCGCCGAGCGCGTCGTCGTCGGCGAGACGGCCGCCGGCGCGCTCGTCACGGCGCGCGAGCTCCGCGCCGCCGGCGCCATGGCGGTGCTCATGAAGGACGCGATCAAGCCGAATCTGGTCCAGACCCTCGAGGCCACGCCGGCTCTCGTCCACGGCGGGCCCTTCGGCAACATCGCCCACGGCTGCAACACCCTCATCGCGACGCGCCTCGGGCTGAAGCTCGGCGAGATCCTCGTGACCGAGGCCGGGTTCGCGACCGAGCTCGGGATGGAGAAGTTCCTCGACATCAAGTGCCGGGCGGGCGCTCCCGTGCCCGCGCTCGTCGTGGTCGTCGCAACCGTGCGCGCCCTCAAGCTCCACGGCGGCGTCGCCCTCGCCGCGCTCGAGCGCGAGGCCGTCGAGGCGGTGCGGCGAGGGTTCGACAACCTCGCGAAGCACCTCGAAAACGCGCGCGCCTTCGGCCTGACGCCGGTCGTCGCGCTGAACCACTTCGCGGGCGACACCGAGGCGGAGGTCACGGCCGTGCGGGACCTGTGCCGGGCCGCGGGCGTCGCCGTCGGGGTCTCGCGGGCCTGGGCGGAGGGCGGCGCGGGGACGACGGAGCTCGCGCGTCTGGTCCGCGACGCGATCCACGGCGGGGCGCGGGGACGCTTCAGTTATCTGTATCCGGACGACATGGGGCTCCGCCAGAAGATCGAGACGATCGTCACGCGGATGTACGGCGCCGACGGCGCGGAGCTGGCCCCCGCCGCCCAGGCCAAGCTCGAGCGCTGGGAGGCCCTCGGCCACGGGCGGCTCCCGGTCTGCATGGCGAAGACGCAGAACTCGCTCTCCGACGACCCGAAGAAGCGGGGCCGCCCGCGTGGCTTCAGCGTGAGCGTGCGCGACGCGAAGCTCTGCGCCGGCGCCGGCTTCGTCGTGGCCTACGCGGGCGACGTCCTCACGATGCCGGGGCTCCCGAAGGCGCCGGGAGCCGAGACGATCGACATCGACGCGGACGGCAACGTCGTCGGCCTGTTCTGAGTCCGGCGGTGGCGACGACCGTGTTCGACGCGTTCCTCGCGACGGCCGAGGCCGCGCCCGGCAACGCGTTCCTCTGCGCGCCGCCGGCCCCCGGGCGCGCCTACCATCCCGACGGCGTCGAGTACACGTACGCAGAGACGAAGGCGCAGGTGCTGCGGCGGCGCGACCTCTACCGCGCCGCGGGCTACGGCCACGGCCATCGCGTGGCGCTGCTCCTCGAGAACCGGCCGGAGTTCTTCTTCCACTACCTCGCCCTGAACGCGCTCGGATGCGGGATCGTGCCGATCAACCCCGATTACCGGCACGACGAGATGCTCTACCAGATGGACCACTCGGAGGCGGACCTCGCGGTGTCGATCGCGGGGCGCGTCGCCGATCTGGAGGCGGTCGCGCGCGAGCGGACGAAGCCCCTGCCCGTCGTCGCCGTCGAGGCGATGCCCGCGGCGCTCCCGAAGCCCGGGCCGGCGCCGAGGGCCGGCGCGCCGGGGCTCGACACGGAGTGCAGCCTCCTCTACACGTCCGGCACGACGGGTCGGCCGAAGGGCTGCATCCTCACGAACTTCTACTACCTGAACGCCGGCGCCTGGTACCGCGACCTCGGCGGGCTCGTGCGCTTCGAGCGCGGCGGCGACCGCGTCCTGAACCCGCTTCCGCTCTTCCACATGAACTGCCAGGCTGTGACGGCGACCGGCGTGATCCTCACCGCGAACTGTCTGATCCTGCCCGAGCGCTTCAGCCCGGGGCGCTGGTGGAAGGACGTCGTCGCGACGCGCGCGACGGTCATCCACTATCTCGGCGTCGTGCCGCCGCTGCTCCTGAACCAGCCGGAGACGCCCGAGGAGCGCCGGCACCGTGTGAGGTTCGGCTTCGGCGCGGGCGTCGAGCCCGAGCTCCACGCGGCCTTCGAGAAGCGCTTCGGCTTCCCGCTGGTCGAGGTGTGGGGCATGACCGAGACGGGACGCATCTACGGCGACTGCGTCGAGCCGCGCCAGACCCGGACGCGCGCCTTCGGCCGGCCCTTCGGCGGGTTCGAGGCGAAGGTGCTGGACGACACGGACCGGGAGGTGCCGCGCGGGACCGAGGGCGAGCTGGTCGTGCGTTTCGCCGGGCCCGACCCACGCCGCGGGTTCTTCTCCGGCTACCTGAAGAACCCGGAGGCGACGGAGGAGGCGTGGCGCGGCGGCTGGTTCCACACGGGCGACATCGTGCGCCAGGCCGGGGACGGCATGCTCTACTTCGTCGACCGGAAGAAGAACATCATCCGGCGCTCGGGCGAGAACATCGCCGCGGCGGAGGTCGAGGCCTGCCTCCAGGCGCACGACGCGGTCGCCCAGGTGGCGGTCCTCGCCGCGCCCGACGAGATCCGCGAGGAGGAAGTGATGGCGTGCGTCGTCCCAATGGCCGGCGTCGCTGCGGACGCCGCCCTGGCCTCGGCGCTCTTCGACTGGTGCATGGCGCGGCTCGCCTATTTCAAGGCGCCCGGCTGGATCCTCTTCGTCCCGAGCCTGCCGACCACGGGGACCCAGAAGGTGCAGAAAGCACAGATCTTTCCGCGCGGCGAGGACCCGCGCCGGTGCCCCGGCGCGATCGACCTCCGCGCGCGGAAGAAGCGCCGCTCGCCCGGTGCCGGGGCGGGGGTAGGCTTGTGCTAGTATCCGTCGGAAGCTCACTCTGGAGGAGTCGATGCTCCGCGCCGTTCTCCTCGGCACCGGGTCGCCGCCCCCCAGCCCGCGACGGCGCGGGCCCGCGACACTTCTGTCGCTCGACGACGAGCGCTTCCTCGTGGACGCGGGCTCCGGCGCCGGCGTGCAGCTCGTCCAGGCGGGCGTGCGCCCGTACGAGTGGCCGCGCGTGCTCATCACGCACCAGCACTCCGACCACACGATCGACCTCGGCCACCTGCTGATCACGCGCTGGATCGTCGGGCAGAACGCGCCGTTCGAGGTCTGGGGCCCGGCCGGCACGCGCCGGCAGGTCGAGAAGCTCCTCGACTATCTCGCCGTGGACGTCGAGCTGCGCCGCGCCCACATGCACGACCGCGAGCCGCCGCGGGTCAGCGTGACGGAGATCGACGAAGGCAAGGTGATGGAGGCCGGCGGCGTCCGGGTGAGCGCCTTCCTCGTCGAGCACGATCCGGTCAAGCCCGCCTTCGGCTTCCACTTCGAGGGCGGCGGGCGCCGCATCGTCGTCTCCGGCGACACGCGGCCGTGCGAGAACCTCATGCGCTGGAGCCACAACGTCGACCTCCTCGTCCACGAGTGCTGCGAGATGGCGAAGACGTCGTGGTCGCCGGGGTGCGGCTGGCCGACGATCGAGGAGAAGATCCGCGACCTCGCCTCGTACCACACGCAGCCCGATCAGATCGGGCGCGTCGCGCACGAGGCGCGCGCGAAGAAGCTCGTGCTGACCCACCTCATGCCGGGCTCGGACCCCGCCGAGCTCAAGGCGGCGGCCGCGAAGCACTACGCCGGGCCCGTCGTCGTCGGCGAAGACCTGATGGAGGCCTGATGGCCGCGGAGCCCGTGGACCTCGCCGCGGCGCGCCGCTGGGTCGGCGGCGATCGGGCTCTCCTGCTCGAGCTCGTCGGGATCTTCGTCAGCGAGGCCTCCCCGCGGATGGGCGAGCTCCGCGACGCGCTCGCGACGCAGAACGCGAAGGAGCTCGAGCGCGTGGCCCACAGCCTCAAGGGCTCGGCGAGCATCCTCGGGGCGAGCGGCCTCCGCCAGCACTGCGCCGAGCTCGAGCTCGCCGCCGCCGCGAAGCGCTTCGAGGTGGCCCCCGACCTCCTCGTGCGGATCGACGCGGAGCTCGGCCGGGTCGTCGCCTTCTTCCGCGATCCGGCATGGCAGAGCCGCGCGGGTGAGCCGTGAGGGTCCTGATCGTCGACGACGAGCCCGTCCTGCGCCGGCTCCTCGAGACGTCGCTGACGACCTGGGGCTACGAGGTGATCGCCGCCCCGGGCGGGGCCGAGGCCTGGGAGATCCTCAAGGCCGACGATGCCCCCTCGCTCGCGATCCTCGACTGGACGATGCCGGGCGTGGACGGCCTGGAGGTCTGCCGGCGCGTGCGCGCGCTCGAGAAGCCCACGAAGCCCTACCTCATCTTCGTCACCGCGAAGGCGCGGACCGTCGACATCGTCACGGGCCTCAGCGCGGGCGCCGACGACTACATCATCAAGCCTTTCAACCGCGACGAGCTGCGCGCGCGGATCCAGGTCGGCGTGCGGATGCTCGACCTCCAGGCGACCCTGGCCGAGCGCGTGCGCGAGCTGGAGGAGGCGCTCGCGCGCGTCAAGCAGCTGCAGGGCCTCCTCCCGATCTGCTCCTACTGCAAGAAGGTCCGCGACGACCGGAACTACTGGCAGCAGGTCGAGACCTACATCGAGGGCCACTCGGACGCGCAGTTCACCCACGGCATCTGCCCGGAGTGCCGCCAGAAGTACGTCGAGCCGGAGCTCGAGCGCCTGCGCCGGAAGCGGCGCGAGGGCGGGTAAGGCACCGGCGCCTCAGCCGAGGTCGAAGACCAGCACCTCCGCCCGCTCCACGGCCACGAGCGTCAGCGCGGGCTCGCGGCTCAGGGCGGCGCCGTCGCCCGCGCCGAGCGCCTCGCCGTTCAGCGTGACCGCGCCCCGCGCGACCTGCACCCACGCGTGGCGCCCGTCCGCGAGTGCCAGGGCGACGCGCTCGCCAGGCGCCAGGACCGCCGCGTAGACGCTGGCGTCGTGGTGGATCGTCACGGAGCCGTCCCGCCCGTCGCGCGAGGCGATCAACCGGAGCCGGCCCCGCTTTTCCGCCTCGGGGAAGGGCTTCTGCTCGTAGCTCGGATCGAGGCCGCGCGTGCCCGGCAGGATCCAGATTTGCAGGAAGTGGACGGGCTCCGTGCGCGAGGGGTTGAACTCACTGTGCATCACGCCGGTGCCGGCGCTCATGCGCTGGACGTCGCCCGGCCGGATGACGGAGCCCGTCCCCATGCTGTCCTCGTGCTCGAGGGCGCCCGCGAGGACGTACGAGAGGATCTCCATGTCCCGATGGCCGTGGGTGGGAAAGCCCCGGCCGGGCTGGACGCGGTCCTCGTTGATGACGCGCAGCCCGCGGAAGCCCATCTGGGCCGCGTCGTAGTAGTCGGCGAACGAGAACGTGTGGCGCGTGTCGAGCCAGCCGTGGTCCCCGCCGCCGCGATCCCCGGCCTTCCTGACCGTGATCATCCGTCCTCCCGCGTCGATTGGATGCTCGAGCGTGCTGCCACGCTTCTAGCCAGCCTGGCCGCCGGCCGGCCCAGAAACGAGCTGGGACCGCCCACCGTCTCAAGGGCATCAGGGATGTACCTATCGGAAATTCCGGCGCTTACCGGAATCGCGGGCATGGCAAAGTGCTTGCTACAATGAAGCTCGAGATGGGAGACTTGCTGCAGCGCGCGATGGGCTTCTGGCGCCCCCGGCGTCAGCCCCGGCACGCGCTCGCGCTCGCCGGCGGGGGTGTCATCGGCGGGATGTACGAGGTCGGCGCCGTCTCGGCCCTCGAGGAACGGCTCACCGGCGAGGGCGGCTTCCACATCTACATCGGCTGCAGCGCGGGCGCGGTCGTCGCCTCGCTCCTCGCCAACGGCGTGCGCGCCTCGGAGATCTTCCGCGTCGTCGATCAGGACCTCGACGACCCGCTGAACTTCCGCCGGAACGCCGTGTACGCGCCCGACTCGTTCCGCCACGCCGCGGGACGGTTCGGGCGGCTCGTCTGGGCCGTGGGCAAGAACGCGGTGCGGGGCTGGCGCGGCTCGGTCCCCGACATGCTCGCCCACGCCGAGCGCGACCTGCCCGCCGGCTTCTTCTCGCTCGAGGCGCTCGAGCGGTTCATGCGCCGGGCCTTCGAGTCGCGCGGCCTCCGGAACGCCTTCGGCGAGCTCGAGCGCACGCTCCTCATCCCGGCCATCGAGCTCGAGCGCGCCCAGCGCGTGGTTTTCGGCCGGGACGAGCTCCGCGGCGTGCCGATCAGCCAGGCCGTCGCCGCCTCGTCGGCGATCCCCGGCTTCTTCGAGCCCTACGAGATCAACGGCCGCGACTACGTGGACGGCGGCGTCGGCTTCAGCGGTCACGCCGACCTCGCCGCCGAGGAGGGCGCGAGCGTGGTCATCGTCGTCAACCCGCTCGTGCCGAACTACGAGCAGGGCGCGACGCCGCTCCGGAGCCGCGGTCTCTACGCGATCATGGAGCAGGCCGGCCGCATCTACAGCCAGAACCTCCTGCAGCTCGGCCTCGCGGCGCTCCGGGTGAAGTACCCACGGACCGAGTTCTGCCTGATCCAGCCCTCGCAGGCCGACGCGCCGATGTTCGGGCCGTCCATGGGCTTCGAGGCGAGCCGCGCCGCGCTCCGGTTCGGCTACGAGTCCACGCGCGCGTGGCTCGAGGGCGAGGGCGGCATGCTGCTCCGCCGGCTCCAGACCGAGCTCCCGGTCGCCGCGGGCTAGCCGCCCGCCGCGCGCCGCTGCACCGCGCCGAGCCCGTCGTACGCCGCGTACTTGTACGCGTCGCCGAGCGTCGGGTAGTTGAAGACCGCGTTGATGAAGGTGTCGATCGTCCCGCCGGCCAGCAGCACCATGAGCCCGACGTGCACCAGCTCCGAGGCCGACTCGCCGATGACGTGGACGCCGAGGAGCGTCTTGTCGGGGTAGCGGAAGACGAGCTTGACCTGGCCGCTGAGGTCGCCGGTGATCTGGCCGCGCGCGTTCGTCCGGTAGGCGGCGCGCCCGACGCAGTGGTCGATGCCCTTCTCGCGGCACGACTCCTCCGTCTCCCCGACCATCGCGACCTCGGGGATCGTGTACACGGCGAGCGGGAAGATCGGCGCGACGCGCGTCTTGTACTTGAGGTCGAAGGCGTGGCACATCGCGACGCGGGCCTGCTCCATGGACGTCGCGGCGAGAGCCGGGAAGCCGATCACGTCGCCCGCCGCGTAGACGTGCGCGACCGCGGTCTGGTAGTGCTCGTTCACCGGGATGAGGCCGCGGTCGTTCACGTCGACCCCGGCCTTCTCGAGGGCGAGCCCCCGCGTGTTGCCGACGCGCCCCGCGGCGAAGAGGACCGCGTCCACCGCGAGGCGGTCGCCGCTCTTGAGGTCGAGGTTCACGACGTCCGGCCGGGCGTCCACGCGCGTCACCCCGTCGCGGAGCCGCACGTCCACGCCGAGCAGCTCCATCTGCATCCGGAGCCGGTCGGCGGTCTCGGCGTCGAGGAAGGCGAGGAGGCGGTCACGCCCGTCGACGAGCGTGACGTGGATGCCGAGCGCCGCGAAGATGGTCGTGTACTCGCAGCCGATCACGCCGGCGCCGACGACGACGAGCGTCCGCGGCAGGTGCCGCATCTGGAGGATCTCGTCGCTGTCGTAGACGCGCTCGTCCTCGAAGGGAATGTTCTTCGGCTGGGTCGGCGCCGAGCCCGTGGCGATCAGCACGACGTCGCCCTGGATCCGGCGCACGAAGTCGGCGTCCGTCGGCTCGACCGCGATCGTGTGCGGGTCCTCGAAGCGCGCGGCGCCCTGGATCAGGTCGATCCGGTGGCGCTCGATGTTCTGCCGGACGACCTCGCGCAGCGCCTTCACGACCTCCTGCTCGCGGTACATGAAGTCACGCACCGTCAGGTCCTGCTTGATCGTGTAGTCCACGCCGTAGAGGCCGCGCTGGCCGAGGCCCGAGAAGTAGAGCGCGCTCTCGCGGAGGGTCTTGGAGGGGACGGTGCCCGTGTTGATGCCGGCGCCGCCGACCTGGAACGTCTTCTCGACGATCGCGACGCGCTTGCCGAAGTACGCCGCCTGCGCGGCGCCCTTCTCGCCCGCCGGTCCGGACCCGATGACGACGAGGTCGTAGCGTTCCATCTATCGGCGGCCCCCCGCGAGCTTCGCCGATTCCGGCAGTGTGCGCAACCGCGCCATCGCCGCGACGCCGAGCGCGGGCCCGACGGCCAGCGCCGCGAACGCCCAGGGCCAGCCGGCCCAGCGCACGAGCGGCGGGACCAGCCAGATCGAGACCATCGTGAGCGCGAACCCGGCGCACGTCTGCGTCGTGAGCGCGGTGCCGACGTAGGCCGCGGGCGACAGCTCGGTGATCGCCGTCGAGAACTGCGCGGAGTCGGCGATGACCGCGACGCCCCAGACGAGCGCCACGCCGAGCGTGAGGAGCGGCGGCCCGCCGAACGTGAAGCCTGTGACGAGCGCGCACGCGCCGGATACCGCCATCGCCGCGATCGTGAGGGCCGTGCGTCCCCAGCGGTCCGAGGCGAGGCCGCCGGCCCAGCAGCCGAGGGCGCCCGCCGCGATCACCACGAAGGTCGCCGCGCTCGCGTTGAGCCCGGCGTAGCCGCCGCCGCCGCGCGCCGCGAGGCTCTCGGCGAGGAAGGCGCCGATCCACGCCCACATCGCGTAGAGCTCCCACATGTGGCCGAGGTAGCCGAAGCACGCGAGCCGCGGGCCGCGCTCGCGGAAGACGGCCCACGCCATCCGGAGGTCGAAGCGCGCCGACGGGAAGCGGTGGGGGCCTTCGGTCACGAAGAGCTGGACGATCGCGGCGCCGGCCGCGGCCAGCGCCGACGCGACGAGCAGGGTCCCGCGCCAGGGCAGCTCGGTCGTGCCGCGCACGAGGTGGGGCGTCGCCGAGCCCACGGTGAGCGCGCCGATCAGGATCCCGATCGCGAGGCCGCGCCCCTCCCGGAACCACGTCGCCATGATCTTCATGGCCGGCGGGTAGGCGCCCGCCATCGCGACGCCCGTCAGGAAGCGGAGGGCGAGCGCGGGCGCGAGGCTCTCGATCCAGAGCGCCAGCACGCCGTTGGCGACGACGCCGAGGCCGATGCCGGCCGTCATGAGCGCGCGGGACGACCAGACGTCGGGGAGGTTGCCGAGGGCGCTCGCGAGCGTGCCCGCGATGAAGCCCGCCTGGACCGCGATCGTGAGCCCGGCGCGGCCCCCGTCGCCAAGCTGCCACTCGCGGGACAGGGCGGGAAGAACAGCGGAGGCGCTGAACCAGAGGCTCAGGGCGGCGAGCTCGGCGAGGGAGAGGAGCGTGAGCTGCCGCCAGGCCGGGGTCACCGCGCCGCTACTCGATGACGCCCTTCTCCCGGAGCCGTGCGATGTCGCCCGCGCCGAGGCCGAGGTCCTTCAACACCGCCTCGGTGTGCTCGCCCGCGAGCGGCGCCGCGCTCCGGATCGAGCCCGGCGTGTCGGAGAGCTTGATCGCGATCCCGACCTGCCGGACGCGGCCCTGGGTCGGGTGCTCGACGTCCACGATCATCCGGCGGTGGTTGATCTGGGGATCCCGGACCATCTCGTCGATCTCGTACACCTTGCCGACGCACACGTCGGCCCGGACGAGGAGCTCGTACCACTCGTCGCGGTCGCGCGTCTGGATCAGCGCCTCGATCTCGCGGCGCGCCCCCTCCTCCTCGGCGTTGGCGGCGCGCACGAACTGGTCGGGCTGCCGCGCGAAGCGCTTGAGCTCGGGCCGGCCGATCGCGTTGCAGAAGTTCTCCCAGAGCCAGGGCTCGGTGCAGCCGATCGTCAGGAGCTTGCCGTCGCGCGTCTCGTAGATCGCGTAGTAGGGGTACGAGCCCCCGAGGAACCCCTCGCCGCGGCGCGGGGCGAGGCCGTCCGAGAAGAAGTAGCGCATGTTCGGCGTCGCGGCGAGGAGCGACAGCGTCGTGTCGAGGTACGCGACGTCCACGTGCTGGCCGCGCCCGGTGCGCTCGCGCGCGAAGAGCGCCAGCGCGATGCCGAGGGCGCCGTGCAGGCTCGCCCCCGCGTAGTCGGCGACCAGGTTGAGCGGGATCACGGGCTTCCGGCCGGGCTCGCCGATGAGGTTCAGCACGCCGGCGAGCGAGAGATAGTTCATGTCGTGGGCGGGGTAGTCCCGGTAGGGCCCGTCCTGGCCGAAGCCCGAGAGCGAGCAGTAGACCAGGCGCGGATTCGTCCGTGCGAGCGTCTCGTAATCGGCGCCGAGGCGCTTCATCACGCCCGGCCGGAAGCCCTCGACGATGACGTCGGCGGTCGCCGCGAGCTTCCTGAAGATCTCCTGGCCCTCGGCCGACTTCATGTTGAGGGCCATCGAGCGCTTGTTGCGGTTGGTGAAGGCGTGGATCGTCCGCCGCACCCAATCGGGGCCGCTCGGGCGGTCGGGCTCGGGTGTCTCGATCTTCAGGACGTCCGCGCCCATGTCGGCCAGCATCATCCCGGGCATCTCCGCCGGCGGCACCCGCGCCAGCTCGAGAATCTTGATCCCGTCGAGCACGCCCATGCGGTTCGCTCCTCCGTCGGGGGACGCCGGCTCAGTCCAGGTCGCCGGCGAGGCGCGAGGTCAGAGCGCGGATGTCGGGAATGTCCTCGAGATGCTCGAGCTGCGCGGCGATCCCCTCGGCCTCGTCGCGCGGGAGCGCACGGGTCGCGCAGGCGAGGAACTTGGCGTGGAGCGCCTCGGCGGAGAGCGGCGCGTCGGGGTGGCCCTGCGCGCCGCGCGGCGCCGAGGCGAGCGTCCGCCCGTCGGCGAGGCGCAGCGTCACGCGCGTCCACGCGTGCTGCTCGAGGCCGTCCGGCAGCGCCGGATCCACGACCATCGTGACGCGCTCCATGAGTCGGCGCACCTCGGCGTCCCGCACGGGCCCGTCCTCGAAGGACGCGATCTCCACGCGGCCCGTGGCGAGGGCGGCGGCAGCGCAGAACTGCATCGAGAACTTGCGCTCGAGCGCCGTGGCCGGCCGCGCGTGAGCGAGGACGTCGGGGACGACGCGGTTCACGCCGACCTCGACCGCGGCGACGTCGCCGGGGCGGAGACGATGGCGCTCGCGCAGCTCGAGGAGCGCGTCGATCGCCGAGTGGGTGAGGGCGCACGAGGGGTAGGGCTTCACCGCGATCCCCGAGGCGAGGAGCTGCCAGGTGCGGCCGAGCTCGTCGAGCGCCCCCTCGAGGCGCGGGCCACCGCCGAACGCGGCGACGTAGCCCTGCTTGCCCTCGAGCGCCGTCTCCGACGCCGTGAGCCCCTCGCGCGCGAGCTGGGCGGCGAGGATCCCGTTTCGCGCCGCGTGGCCCGCGTGATAGGGCTTCGTCATCGAGCCGAAGTTCTCCTTCAGCCCGGAGGCGTGCGAGGCCGCGAGTGCGAGGGCGTGGCGCGTCTGCGTCACGTCGAGCCGGAGGAGGCGCGCGGCTGCGGCCGCGCAGCCGAGCGTGCCGATGGACGAGGTCGCGTGCCAGCCCCGCGTGTAGTGCTCGGGGTTGAGCGCCCGGCCGAGCGCCGTGGAGACCTCGAACCCGAGGATGTAGGCGAGGGTCACCGCGCGGCCGTCGGCCATTTCCGCTTCTCCCGCGGCGAGGGCGGTCGCGAGGAGCGGCACACTCGGGTGGCCCATGAGGGCGAAGTTCGTGTCGTCGAAATCGTGGGCGTGGCCCGCCGTGCCGTTGGCGAGCGCCGCCCAGCCCGGCGAGGTCGTGAGCCGCGTCCCGATGACGGTCGCCAGCGCGGCGCCGCCCTCGACGCGCGCGACCTGCCGGACCGCGCGCGCGGCGGGCTCGGCGGCGCCGGCGAGCATCACGCCGAGCGTGTCGAGCGCGGCGAGCCGCGTCCGGGCGATGGCCGCCGGCGGACAGTCCTCGAGCGACGTCTTGACGGCGAACTCGGCGAGCCGGGTCGTGGCGCTCATGGGGGGCACGATATCATGAGTGCCGTCACGGGGGTGACCGGTGAACGTCCGCTTCCTCGGCTCCGGCGACGCGTTCGGCAGCGGCGGGAGGTTCCAGACGTGCATCCACGTGGAGACCGGCCGCGGGCAAGTGCTGGTGGACTGCGGGGCGTCGTCGCTCGTCGCGATGCGGCGGTTCGGCGTGGACCCGAACGACGTGGACGCGGTGCTCCTCACGCACCTCCACGGCGACCACTTCGCGGGCGTGCCGTTCCTCGTCCTCGACGGCCAGTTCCGCCGGCGCTCGCGGCCGCTCACCGTCGTGGGGCCGCGGGGGGTGGAGGACCGCGTCCGGGAGGCGATGGAGATCCTCTTTCCCGGCTCCACGCGCGTCGAGAGGAAGGCCCTGGGCGCCTTCACCGCGACGCCCTTCGAGGTCGTCCACGCGAGCGGCGCCCCGCCGTACGCGCTGCGGATCGCCTGCGACGGCAAGACGCTCGCGTACTCGGGCGACACCGAGTGGACGGACGCGCTCGTGGACGCGGCGCGCGCCGCCGACCTCTTCGTCGCCGAGGCGTACTTCTACGAGAAGAAGATCAAGTACCACCTCGACCTCGCGACCCTGCTGGCGCAGCGCGAGCGCCTCGCGTGCCGGCGGCTCGTCGTGACCCACATGAGCGACGACATGCTCCGGCGCCTCCCCGGGCTCGCCGTCGAGGCCGCCCACGACGGCAAGGTCATCGCCCTCTAGAAGAGGCTCCGCATCCGCACGAGGCCCCGCGCCCAGTCCACGAGGTCGGTCGTGGCGAGTGTGCCGACGATCCAGCCGAGGAGGAGCACGCTCGCGATGAGGAGCGGGACGATCAGCCAGTAGTTCGGCGAACCGGGCGGCCGCAGCCGGTCCCTGAGCCGTCGCTCCAATCTCCGCCGGTGTCGCGGCAGGCTCACTTCGCGTCGTGGAAGATGACGCCGAGGGTGTAGCGCGAGCCCGAGCGCACGCGGCTCACGCCGTGGCGCATCGTCGCGCGATAGACGCCGCGGGCGCCCTCGGCCGGACGGTGGCGGGTGGTGAAGATCACGACCTCGCCCTGCTCCGTCGTGATCGTCTCGCCGCGTGACTGGGCGCGCGGCCGCTGCTCGACGAGCAGGAACTCGCCGCCGGTGTAGTCCACATCGCGCCGCGAGAGGAAGCAGGTGAGCTGAAGGGGAAAGACGACCTCGCCGTAGAGGTCCTGGTGGAGGCAGTTGTAGCCGCCGGCCTCGTAGTGGAGCAGGAGCGGGGTGGGCTTGTCCTGGCCGCGCCGCCGGCAGAGCGCCAGGAGCGCCGCGAGGTCGGGCGGATGGCGCGTCGCGCTGCCGAGCGCCGCCTCCCACCGGTTGGCGATCGCGGCCAGCGGGGGGTAGGCGTGGACCCGGAGCGCCTGCACGAGCGGCGGGAGCGGCGCCGCGAAGTACTTGTAGTCGCCCTCGCCGAACTTGTAGCGGGCCATGTCCACGCGGCTCCTGAAGCGCCCGTCGTCGCCGTACAGCGCGATCAGCGCGGCGCACTCCTCGGGCGTGAGGATCGGGCCGGCCTTGGCGTAGCCGAACCGCCCCAGCGACTCCTCGATCGTCTTCCAGGGGAGGGCCGAGAGCCGTTCGGCGATGGCGCCCGCCGCGCCCGTGCCATAATCGCCGGCGGTGAAGCCCCCGCGCGCGGTGACCTTCCTCGCCGTCATGTCCGCCCTCGCGTTCGTCGCCCTGGCCTTGATCGCCTCACGGCAGTACGTGTTCCCCCTCGACTATACGATCCAGGACTGGGTTCAGGGTGGACGCCGTCCCGCGCTCGAGGCGCTCATGCGCGCGCTGACCCTGCTCGGCTCGGGTTGGGTGCTGCTGCCGCTCGCCGCCATCGGGTACGTCCTGCTCCGTCGCGCAGGTCACCCGCTCGGGCGTTACGTCCCCGTGGCCGTCGTCGGCGCCTTCCTCCTCGACGGGCTCAGCAAGTGGCTCGTCTCGCGGCCGCGCCCGCGCGGCACGGAGTACGGGTTCCCGAGCGGCCACACCCTCGGCGCTACGATCTTCTTCGGCGCCCTCGTGTACGTGCTCTGGACGAGCCCGATCCCGCGCGCGTGGCGCTGGGCGGGGACGGTGGTCTCGGCGCTCCTGGCGCTCGGCGTCGCGTACAGCCGGCTCTACCTCCGGGCCCACTGGGCGAGCGACGTGGCCGGCGGCCTCACGGGCGGGGGGGCGTACGTGCTGCTCGTCCTCGCCGGCGTCGAGCGGAGCCTCCGGCCGGCGCCTAGCGATACGCGTCGGGATACTGCTTGACGGTCTCCCAGAAGGTCGGGTCGTGGCCGGGGAAGATGCGGCCGCCGGTCAGGCGCGCGATCGTCTTCAGCTTCTTGATCGAGTGGAGCGCCTGCGTCGGGTTCCACACGACGCCGGGCACCCGCTCGTGCTCCGCGTGCTCCAGCCAGTAGCACGAGTCGGCGGCGAGGATGACGGGGCCCGTCCCGGGCAGCTCGACGAGGAGCGACTGGTGGCCCGGAGTGTGGCCGTCGGTGCGGAGCGCGGTGACGCCCGGCAGGAGCTCGGTGTCGCCGTCGAGCAGCCGCCAGCGGTAGCCGGGCAGGTCGAAGTTCTTCCGGTAGTAGAAGCTCTCGAAGAAGGTCGCGGGGTAGTTGGCGTACGCGTACTCGTCCTTCTGGACGAGCAGCTCGGACTTGGGGAAGAGCTGGGCGCCGCCCGCGTGGTCGAAGTGCAGGTGGGAGATGACCACCAGGTCCACGTGGTCGGGCTCGAGCCCGAGCCGCTCGAGGCGGTGGACGAGGAGGTCCTCCTCGGTGAAGCGCGCCATCGGGTCGTTGCGCATGAGGCCGGGGACGGCGCGCGGCGAGAGGCCCGTGTCGAACAGGATGACCGCGTCGGACGCGCGGATCAGCCAGCAGGCGATGGGGATCTGGACGCGCTCGCTCGAGCGCTCGCCGTAGAAGAGGCCGGAGCGTTCGAAGCCGATGAAGCCGTTCTGCAGCGCGTGGAGCTCGCGGACGCTCATCGCGCGACATTCTAGCACCCCGCGCATAGTGCTATCATCCGCGCTATGGACTTCCAGCTCACGGAGCAGCAGGAGCTGATCCGCAAGGAAGTGGCGGCGCTCGCGCGCTCGTTCTCCCTCGACTACTGGCTCGAGAAGGACAAGAAGGCCGAATACCCCTGGGACTGGGTGAAGAAGTTCGCCCAGGCGGGCTGGCTCGGGATGATC